>JAHDFW010000139.1 GCA_020627945.1 Cytophagales bacterium | reverse complement strand
TTTCATTCATTTTACCATGAAGCAATACAGAGTTAGCTATTCCTAACAACGATTTTTCAAGCTCAGTTTCAGGTTCCTGTCTGCTAGGTTCTGCCTGAGTCATTCTATATTCCTTTAACTTCACTCTGTCAACCTTTCCATTAACAGTTAAAGGAAACTCTGGAACTTGACAAAAGATCGAAGGAATCATATAATCTGGCAACTCAGACTCAAGAGCAAGTCGAATATTCTTGATCCTTGATTTTCCGTCGCCAATGTAATAAGCATGCAAAGTTTTGTCAGAACTAGTCTCTCCATCCAACAAAACCAATGCATGTTCTATTCCTTCCAAGGCAACCAGTTTTTCCTCAATCTCTCCAGGCTCAATTCGAAAACCTCTTAACTTAATTTGATGATCTATTCTACCCAAACAATCTATCCACCCATTTTTATCGATTGATGCAAGGTCACCTGTTTTATAAAATCGCTCTCCTCCAAACTGATCAAGAACTACAAATTTTTCCTGAGTCAATTCGTCTCGATTAAGGTAGCCAGATGATAAGCCGTCTCCAGAAAGATATAACTCTCCACTGCCGCCTATTGGAAGCGGCTGGCCATGAGGATCCAATATAACTCCACCAGTTCCTGTTATTACTGAACCAATAGGAAAAGTTCTTCCATCGTACGATTCATTAATGTTCCAAGCTGTGGCAAAAACTGTAGATTCCGTAGGACCATAAACATGAACCAATTTATTTGGCCCCAACATGTCTAAGGCCATCTGAGCAATTTTAACCGTAACTTTTTCGCCTCCAAACAGAACCTTCCTTGCATTCTGAAAAACAAACGGATTATGCTCAATTAGTACATTGAAAAATGCTGTGGTCAAAAAGCAAACAGAAATTTCCTTTTCTTGAAAAAACGAATTGAAGTCTGCTATATTTATCTCAGTACTATTCGGATACATTACCAAAGTTGCTCCATTAAGTAGAGGAGCAAAGATTTCGAAAACAGAACCATCAAACGCAAAATTGGCAAATTGAAGTATTCTATCGTTCTCGAACAATTCTAGGTAATTTGCATTTTTTACCACCCGAGGAACCGCTTTATGCGGAATCAAAGTTCCTTTAGGAGTGCCGGTAGAACCAGATGTATAAATTATGTAGGCAATATCCTCTACACTTTGAACAATCAATGGTGCTTCAATACTTTCATCAGACTGTTCCTTATCCAATTCAATGGATTCAAAATATGGTATAAGGGATTTACAAGAAGAATCAGTTATACATAACTTACAGGCCGAATCCGAAAGCATATACTCTAATCTTTCCTTAGGAAATTTTGTACTTAACGGCAAATAGGTTGCACCTAGTTTTAATACAGCCAAAAGGCTTTCAATTTGATAAACTGAACGATCGAATAATATTCCTACGACATCTCCATTTCTAATTCCTTGTTGATACAATCTATTTTTAAGCGCATTAGCACGGTTGTTTAGCTGTTCATAAGTAAGAACCTCATCCTCGTCTTCAACTGCAATTGAATTGCTAAACTCATCTACAGTTTCTTCAAAAAGCTGGTTAAGAGTTTTACTATGATTCAGCTCTTGATACGTCAAATTAGAAAGAACAATGTCTCTTTCCTTATCAGATAGGATTTTAAGATCACAAACGTCTTTGTCAATATTATCCGTTATGGACAAAAGAAGCAATTCAAAATTGGATAGAAAGCTTTCAACGAAATCTTCATTAAAAACGTTTTCATCATAGGTTACTTTCACCTCGCCTTTTGGGCCTAACTCTAATAAAAATCTGAATGCTGATTTAGACTCCTCTGTAGGATTATGAATTGGCAAATATGCCAGTCCCCATGGAATTTTAGTAAGAACATCTTCTGGATAAACGGCTTCCGAATCACCAAACTTAATTTGTTGTAGGAAAGTTGATTTTGAATCTTCTAAAACACTCCTAAACCCTTGAGAGAAGTAATTTGAAAATGTCCAACGCGAAATCGCATTAGATTGATCTTTTGATGATTTTGCCCCCTTGGCTTTTAACTTTGGATAGCCAATTTCAAAATCAGAATCTTGATATGGAAAATATCGAGAAACTAGCGCTGCATAAACACTCGTAAGGAATGTAAACATAGCAATATCCGTCTTGGCAAAATTTTCGCCAATAGTATCCAATGCTCTCTTTTGAAGAAAGCGCTCCACAAATCTCATTACCCCTAGTTTAGTTAAATCAATAGCAATATACTAAAAAGAAGGAAAAGGAGAGTGGTCTTAAAACAAAAAAAGCTCCCCTTTTCAGGAGAGCTTTCTCTATTTATTAGATCGTTAAACGATCAACATATCTTAGTAGTTAGATCCTGCACGAATCATTGAACAACGGAATCCGATAGTTGCAGTACAAGAATCTTCTGGAAGATATCTTCTTGTTCCTGGAGACATCCAGTAAGCAACATCTTTCCAAGATGCACCTTTGTAAACTCTTACGTGATCATCGATAATAGTTTGGAATCCTTCTTTATCGTAGTTACTAGCCTCATCATGGTGACCATCTCTACGGAAAGGGTTAAGATCATCCATATCTTGGAAGTTAAGCGGACGATATACATCACCAACCCACTCACTTACATTACCAGCCATACTATACAATCCGTAATCGTTTGGTGGGTATTGATAGATATTATCTGTAATCATAGCACCATCATTCAACTTACCAGCGATACCAGCGTAATCACCTCTACCTCTTTTAAAGTTAGCTAGGAAGTGACCCATATCAGGACCGTTTGGATTTCTTGTTGCGTGACCATCCCATGGGTAAAGTCTTTTGTGCGATTGGTTTTCATCTAACCACTGAGTACCGATCAATGCTGTTGCAGCATACTCCCACTCTGCTTCTGTAGGAATACGGTAATCAGGAAGTACGAATCCAGACTCAAGTGGAATTCTTCCTCCTCCTTCTGGCACCTCAGCACCAGCAGCTTCTGCCAATCTTCTATTTACCATACTAGTTCTCCAACCAGTATAAGCATTTGCCTGAAGCCAGTTTACACCTACAACAGGGAAATATCTAAATCCTGGATATCTGAAATAGTGATCCACGTAAGGATCGTTAAATGCTAACTCACTTTCCCATACTAACGTATCTGGAAGTGCGTTACTAAATGCTTCTTCTGAAGAATCTCTTTTAAGATAGAAAAGATATTCTAACCAGTGAATATTCGCTACTTCAGTTTCATCCATAAAGAATGAAGCCACAGTAACTGTACGCTCGATGTTGTCTCTTAACATAAGAACATCTTCCTCGAACGAACCTAAAGTAGATCGACCACCCTCGATATAAACCAAGTTAGGACCATCTGGTTGTCCATAATAATCATTTACTTGAAAACCTTCTTCTACATTGTACTCCACACCAGTAGTAGTACTTTGATCTCCTGGATCTGTACTTGTTGGATGCTTATCCCCTCCTCCACAAGACCATAACATAGCACTCGCCATTACAGCAAGCATCGCAGGCGCTTTTCTGAATCTATTCATAACCATATTTGCGTTTTATTTCCTAAAAACTTTCCTAAAACAGTCCGTAAATATAAACCAATTTATTTCAACGGACAAAAAGTTTCCACACTTTTTTTATTACTAAACGAAGATTGTTGAATTTTATTATCTCTTCCAAAAAGTAGATTTACGTGCAGTTCATGGGCACCTCCTAGTCCTTGAATCCCTCCAAAGTAAATTTCGTACCCATACGTAAACGTGACCATCTCATACTTAAATCCAGCCCCAACCAGTCCCCCAACCAATCTAGGTTGATCAAGATCAATATTTGATAATGAAAGTACTCCTACAACAGAATTATAAAACATTTTTGCTCCCACTCTAGCCCGAGCATGACTCCCTTGTTGAACTACCATCAACGATGTTATTATTTGATTCGGTTCTGGTTTATTTCGATTTATTAACTTATTTGAAGCCATTGGAAATACATACCCAGCGTTCAATACAAACTTAGGATCTACTGAAAAATCCCCAATTGAAGATAAGACACTCGGTCGATTCAGATGAAAAGCTCCCAATGAAGTCCAGAAACGAGCTCCGTAGAGCACCGTGCCCAAATTTAACTCCCCGCTAATACTTGATCCGCTCCCTACTTGTTCCGCCGAAATTGGTGAAACAGTATAATCTAGATTCCACTGATCGCCAAAAATGGCCTCTTCCAAATCCAATTTATATTGTGTTATTCCAAGACCAATTCCAGAACCTAACACTAATTTATCCGATAATGGAATAAAATATGAGTACGCCCCACCAAATTCAAGTTTACGTAAAGAAGCTATTCCCGAATTATCTGTTAAAAAATATCCTCCAAATCCATGACGGTTTTTAAAATGATCTACGGATAGAACAATCGTATTATATGCACCATTTAAATTTGGGTGCTGGCTTTTCAGAACATTATTTACTCGAAAATTTCCAGCTGCGCCTACCATGGCAGGACTATTGTATAGAAACGAAGACCCTGGTGTAGCAAACTCAGCATCCTGCCCTAACAACATCGTATGTTGCAATGTGCAGGTTAGTAACCATATAATAATGAACTTGCTTTTCACCTATTGAATTTATGTTATATCTTTGTTGGCCAAAAATTTAAACTCAAAAATAGCCCATTTATTTTAACTACGACAATGAAAAAATTACTTAAGATTTTCGGGATATTCTTTATCTTAGTTATTGCTGCCCTTGTAGCACTCCCAATAATATTTAAGGACGACATCAAAAAGATGGTCGATCAAAGTATTGATGAATATATCAATGGTGAAGTATATTTTGATGCCAACTCGTTTAGTGTAGGGATTTTCAAGAATTTCCCAGACCTCACGGTTTCAATGAACAACTTTGGAGTTGTTGGAGCTGGAATATACGAAGGAGACACTTTAGCATCAGTAAATCAATTTGCTGCCGCTATAGATATTATGAGCGTATTAGGAAGCAGTGACACAAAAATCAGTTACATAACACTTGATGGTGCCAAAATAAACGGGATTGTAAATGAAGATGGTGTTGCTAACTATCTGGATATTTTAATTGATACTGGTGAGGAAGAAGAAGTTACTTCCGAGGAGCATGTAGAATTTGCTTTCAGTGGTAAATGGCAAATAATAAATTCTAGTGTTAAATATTCTGACCACAGCACTAAAATGTTCGCTGAAATAGAAAATATTGATCACAAAGGTGAAGGTGATTTCACACAAGATTTATTCGATCTTGTTGCTGATACAAAATTATCTGGTGTTTCTTTTCAAATGGATGGTGCGGATTACTTAAATAAGGGAGCTTTTGATGCTGATATGACTATGAGCATGGATATGGCTAACTCAAAATATACATTTAAGGAGAATTCTTTCAGACTTAATGATTTTGCTTTTGACGTTCATGGATGGCTTGGAATGAACGCCGATGAATCTATGGACATGGATTTAAAGGTAAAGTCTACCGAAACGGAGTTTAAAAACATCTTATCGTTGATTCCTGGTGTATTCATGGAAGGATTTGAAGATATAAAAACAGAAGGTAAACTATCATTTGATGCACTTGTACAGGGTAAATATGATACTACGAGTATGCCTGGCTTTAAGGTTAATCTCTTAGTAGACGATGCTATGTTTAAGTACCCTGATCTTCCTTCTGCAGTTGAAAACATTGCAGTTGATTTGAAAGTAGTAAGTACTCAAGATAAAATGGAGGAAATGCTAGTGGACTTGAAAAAGCTTCATCTTGATATGGGAAGCAATCCTGTAGATCTTGTTTCTAAAATCAAAATGCTAGGAAGCTTTGAAAAAATGAGAGTTTTGGCAAATGCAGACGCTAAAGTAGATCTTGCACAGGTGAAAAATTTCTACCCTATCGAAGGACTTGAACTTAAAGGACTTTATGAGTTACATAGTAAAGCAGATGG
This sequence comes from Cytophagales bacterium, assembly GCA_020627945.1. Lineage (GTDB taxonomy): Bacteria > Bacteroidota > Bacteroidia > Cytophagales > JAHDFW01 > JAHDFW01. The sequence continues at coordinate 5,514 of JAHDFW010000139.1, read as the reverse complement.
TGTTTATGACTTAAATAATAATCAATTCCCATCTTCTAATTCTACAATGACTCTTACAAATGGATTTGTTAAATCTGCGGAGTTTCCTGCAACGATCGAAAACATCAACCTAGATGCTTCTGTGATTAACAAGGACGGAGCATTACCAAACACGCATGTTGGTCTGAATAAAATGACTATGGTAATGGAAGGTGAACCAATTGAAATGAACGCTACCATAGACGATCTAGAAAAAATTCTATTCGACATCAATGTAGTTGGTAAAATTGATCTAGACAAACTTACTCAAATATACCCACTAGAAGGAATGAATTTAGCGGGTCTAGTGGACATGGATATTCATACTAAAGGAAGTATGGAGGATATTGAAGCTGAAAACTACACGGCTATAGCAGCAAGTGGACAAGCTTCATTTACAAACTTCAGTTATTCGGATAACGAGTACATGCAAAATGGATTCAAAATGACCGATGCATTGGTTCAATTCACTCCGGATCACCTTGAAATTGCACGTATGAAAGGGTTTCTTGGAAATAGTGATTTAGATGTAAAAGGTTCTTTATCTAACCATATGAATTACGCCTTTAAGGAAGGGGAATTACTGAAAGGAAACATGACATTGATTTCTAACACTTTTGATGTTGATGAATGGATGGTTGAGGAAGAAGGTGCCGAAGTAGAAGCGGGTGAAGAAGAACCTTTGGAGGTTATAGAGTTACCGAAAAACATTGATTTCATGATGGCATCTACTATCAACAATGTGAAGTATGATGATATGGGAATTACTAACCTTAAAGGGGACGTAACCATGAAAGATGGAACTGCTTGTTTTAAGAATACAAGTTTCAAATGTATTGGAGGAGATTTCTTAACTAATGGGTGCTATGATCCAAGTGATATGAAAAACCCTAAATTTGATTTCGACATGGATATCAAAAAAGCGAGTATTGCTGATGCTTATAGCACTTTTAATACAGTACGTGCTTTTGCTCCAATTGCATCTATTATGGAAGGGTCCTTCAGTACTAACTTTAAGTTAGACGGTCCGTTAGATCAAGAACTTTTTCCAGTTTTAAAAGCGCTTACCGGAAGTGGCAATATTGCAATTTTTGGTGCTAAGCTTAAAAATGTAGCTCAATCGGTAGCCAATCCATCTGGTTTTGATGATGAGGACCCAATCTTCCTTGCTCAATTGGATAACGAAACTAAAGCTTCGAACGCAATTAAAAACAGCTTGCAAAACCGTACCAAAGGTGATGGTGGGAAAGCAATTTTGAACTTATTAGGGAAGCTTCAAGACTTAACTGGTCTTAACTTATTCAACGAGCAATTTTCAAACACCGTATTTGATGCAGAAATTAAGAAAGGTCGTCTTTTCTTATCTCCATTTGACACCAAATTAGGAAAGAGCCTACTTAACGTTAGTGGAAGTAATGGTGTAGATGGATCGTTAGATTATCTTATGAAAATGGATGTACCGTCTGGTTCGGTTGGAAAGAAAGCGTTAGACAAACTATCTAACAGTACTGGAATTCCGATTAATTCTGAACGTATTAAATTCGATGTTCTTCTAGCTGGTCTAATGAACAATCCTGACATGAAGGTTGGAAAGCCTAATGCAAAAGATATGGCAAAAGACATGCTGAAAGATGCTATATTAGGTAAGAAGGATAGTACGAAAAACAATGTTCTTCAGAAAAAAGATGATGCTGTACAAGGAGCTAAAGACGATGTAAAAGCTAAAGCTGATAAAATTTTAGCAGATGCTAAAAAAGCTGCTGATGCGGCAAGAAATACCGCTAAAACTTCTGCAGAAAGAGTAAGAAAAGAGGGATATGCAGGTGCTGATAAAATTGAAAAATCTTCTAACAACCCATTGAAAAAAGCTGCCAACAAAGTCTTAGCGGATAAAGCACGCAAAGAGGCGGATAGAAAAGCCGATGGGATTATTAAAGAAGGAAATGCCAAGGCCGATGGAATCATGGCTACAGCACAGAAAAAAGTTGACGCTTTATATAACAAATAACACACACAAACTCACAACATGAAAAAAATAGTATTTATATCAGCTATCGCCGTACTTGGAATTTTTGCTGCTTGCAAAAAAGAAAAAACAAGTGCAACAACCAGTACCACGACTACAACAAAAACTGCTAGTTCTGAAGCTAGTTTCAACTGCACAGAATCAGTTACCTATACGGCAACAATAAAACCAATTTTTGAAGCTAAATGTATGCCTTGCCATACTGGCGAAAAACCTGCTCACAGAATTGATTTACTTCAGTTGTCGGGTGCTCAGGCTGCCGTTGCACACAACTTAATGTGTACGATTACGCCAGGAGGACCTTGCCCTAAAATGCCACCAACAGATAATAAATTAACTGAAACTGAGGTTAAAACCATAGAATGTTGGATCAATAATGGAATGAAGAACTAACCTTTATTCTTAACGCAATTCAGGGGTAATTTGAAAAAATACCAACATCTAACTCCAACAATGAAAGAGGCACTCGAAAAGGGCGCCTCTTTTTGTGCCTATCAAGAAAGATATCAAGATGAGGTACGTAAAAAACTTAAATCTCTCCGCTACGATTACGAAACTGTAGAAGAAGTCTTATACCTCTTGATTCGAGAAAACTTCATTGACGAAGAACGGTATGCTAAAGCGTATGCAGGCGGCAAATTCCGGGTTAACAAGTGGGGTAAAAATAAAATCACTCAAGAGTTAAAGAACCGTAATATCAGCGAATACTGCATACGTAAGGGATTGGCCGAAATAAAAAACGAAGACTATCTGGAAACCCTAAAACAGCTCCTATCCAAAAAAGAAAGTAGCATTACAGACAAGAATCAATTTATCCGAAAGAATAAACTACTCCGTTTTGGAATGTCAAAAGGTTATGAATACGAATTGATCATGAAGATGATCAGTTAACAACTCACTTCTGAATTTGGAAAATTAAACGGGAACTCTTATCAAGATCAAATGGATTAAGCTGATAATCCCCGAAGACATTAAGCACTTTGAAACCTACTTTTTCAAACATTTCTTCAAAATTCTCTTGATATAAGACTTTTACTTGCTCTGAAAACTTAAAGTTTGTACCCGCATCTTTAAAGGCAATCTCCTTTTTAATAAATCCTTTCTCCACAAATTTAGTAATACCAAATTCTAAGCCTTCTAACTTCTTAATTTCGAAGGAAACCAAATTATCTATAGTCTGCTCAACGTTGAGATAGTCAATTACCATAATACCACCTTCATTAAGCATATTATAGGCTGATTGAATTACTTTTAAATCTTCTGCCTCTTCATCGAAGTAACCAAAACTGGTAAACAAGTTTAGAATAATATCAAAACGATATCCTTCTATCTCGTTTCTCATATCATTCACTAGAAACTTCAAAGTTTCATTTTCACTTTGCTTAGCAAATAGGATACTTTGCTCCGATAAATCCGCTCCAAGGACATTATATCCTTTTTCATTTAGGTAAACTGAGTGCCTCCCTCTTCCACAGGCTAGATCTAAAAACCGATCTGTTTGTTTAGGAGATAACTGCTTAACCAAAGCATCTATAAACAGACGTGCTTCTTCATAATCACGGTTCTTATACAAGATGTGATAGTATTTGGTGTTGAACCACGTTTGAAACCAATCTGTCTGCTTAATCATAGAGTTTTTCTAATCTTAGTATCAACAAAAATGCCATTCAGGTGAATGGCATTTTAATTTCATATAATAAAAACAGTTGTTTATCGAAATTATCCGATTTTAAACTTCACCGGAATGTTAAACTGCTGCTTTACTGGTTTACCTCTTTGTTTTGGTGGTGACCATTTCCCATAAGCCTTGATTGCTTGAATCGCAGCCTCATCACATCCTCCACCGATTCCCTTAAGAACGTTAAATCCTTTTGGAGTTCCATCTTTATCAATGTAGAAGTTAATAAAAACTGTTCCTTGGATTCCAGCCTTTTTTGCTCTTTCAGGATAATTTTTAGAAAGGTATTTACCAAGGTGACCACGGAATGCTCCCATCCCTCCTGGAGGCTCAGCTGGAGTTTCTACAATCATAAAAATCTCATCAATTTCCTCTTCAACAGGAACTTCTTCGATTTCCTCAACTACCATTTCTTCTTCTGCCTCTTCGAACAAAGGCTCATCTTCCTCTTCTATTTCTTCCTCATCTTCTACGATTTCGATTTGAGGAACCTGAATTTTTGGTGGTGGTGGCGGTTTGATTTCAGTAACAATTACTTCTTCCATATCATCATCATCCACAGCAATATTTTGGATATCACCTACTCTATCACCAGAGAAACTATATTGAAACAGTCCGATTGTGATCAGAAGCGTTAATACCGCTCCTGCACTTATGAATAAACCTCTTAAGTTATCAAGGTCTTTATCAGGATTCTTTTTAAGTTCCATATTAAAAAATACTTTAGGTCGTGAAATTAAAAAAACATTTTCTAGTTGAAAAGAGAAATGAGGATTTTATAACCCCATTTCTCTTATTTATTCTTATAAAATAATAGTTACAGGCAAATTAAACTGATGTCTAATTTTTCTTCCTGCATTCTTTCCAGCGATCCATTCACATGAAGAATACACAGCTTCTTCAACCACTTTATCAAGGTGACTTGTAGATCCTTTCAAAATTTTAAAATCTGTAAGACTTCCATCTTTTTCAACCACAAATGTGGTATACATCTTAACCTTTCCACCTCCCAGGACACGACGATCTCGTTCATTTACATTTCTTCCAATGAACTTTCCCACTTTACGTCTGAATTCATTCATTCCACATGTAGGTTCAGCTGGTGTACCAGGTGCAAAATGAGGTGGCTCTACTGTCTCATCTTCAATAATCTCTACTACTTCTCCATTTCCACTAACCTCCTTAAGATCATCTGGGTCCTCCAAAAGCTTTTTCAAAGACTCATCCTCCTCCTTCGTATCATCAGGAACTGGCTTTACCTTATCAATAATTGTAGGTGGGTCTACAGGTTCATTTATAACAATTGGCTCTGGTCTTGGAGGCTCTGGAATGTTTACTACCATCATTGGCTCATCTGGATCTTCTATCACGTCAATACATTTCATGGTCATTTCTCCTACTGGAAAACTCCACTCGAAAGCTGTAATAACACTACTTATAGCAACGATAAGCCCGATGTAAAAAAATTTGTGATTTGATTTTCCTAAATCTAAACCGTTCTTCTTTGTTTTCATATCTCTAATTTTTAGTTAACACATTTAAATTCAAATCATCCGATATCGAATAATCATGATTTGTGTTCTTAAAGATCAAATGACCTAGAAGTACACATGTTGCGTAAAGAAGTTTTGGTTGCGATTTAAAGTCCTCGGTTACAGGACTTCTTTCTTTACAACTTTAGAGATGCGGTTTTATTGTTTTTTCCACAAAAAAAGATAAGAAAAAATTAGACCTAGTATTCCACCAGCCATATTCACAATACCGTCCGACCAGTCAAAATAACGTCCTGGAA
>JAHDFW010000005.1:45141-54643 GCA_020627945.1 Cytophagales bacterium | reverse complement strand
CCCACCTTCACAAACTTCAGTAATCCCCCCATCATTTAACAGAGCTGGAACAGGAGGTAATTCACATAACGGAAAATTCGGAGTTGCATCAACAAAGTTCGCATATGATTTAATGCTATTCAATGGCATCATGGTTTGAGCGGCTGGAACTGAATTCCAAGTTGCAGAGTTAGTTCCACACTTATCCTTGATAGGAATTATAACGCGTACAATTCTAGTCTTTTCATCAGTAACAGCATACCCCACAGTACTTCCGCTGGTTTTTCTTCGAGTAGTAACATTAATAAAATCGTCACCTTTACCTAAAACCATGTCCAGATAAGAAACAGGAGTAGTACCATCATCCCAAGGTCCATCCAAGCTTCCTACTTTTTGAATTCCATTTATATCCAAAACTGAAGTGTCAATAAATACAGCAAAGTTACTAGAACTTAATGCGAAATCAGTTCCGCCTGTTCTTTGAATATATAAATCCATAATAAGTTCATTATCCTGAACTTGCTGATCTATCTCTAGATTGTAGTCTCCCTGACCTTTCACATAGTTATTAGCTAAAAAAGCTGTAAACAAGAGGGTCAATGTCGAAAGTAAAAGTATACGTCTCATAGCTCTGTTATTTTAATACTCAATGATATATTATTCTCTTCTTAAAAGTGTTAATTAAATTTTAAATTATGGATTTGGTGTTGTTGAGAAATAAAGTTGATTGTTGTTAAAAGATGTTTTATCCCAATCTATTGCATCTACTCCTCCATCCAAATCTATGTCGGTTATGAAATACCCCGTAGGTAAACCGTTATTATCACGTAAAACTAAGTTCAGATCATTTACGTCAATCTGCATGATCTGAAATGCATTTCCTGCAATCATTCCAGCTGGCCCTGTACCGCTGCCTCCTAAATCAACTACCCCAAATCCGTAGAATGCTCCACTTACGTTAGTTACATCTGTTAGGTCGATATTTGTAGGAATACCTGTGTTGGCAAGTCCAATTGCATTTGCAGTCATAACCGTTAGGTGATTACGATGCCTTACCACCACATGATAATTTCCGTCAGCAAGACCACACGCCAACGCAAAAACCGAATCAGGGATGTAAAAATCTCTAACACTTCCATCCTGCATCAACCAAGCGTACGTAGTATCCAAATCTGGGCCAGCAGGCGCTGATCTATACGAAAGTGCTACAACATCAACCGCTTCATTAGCTCCATCTATTGGAATGGTTTCTCCAGGTGGCATTGTTATTCCATACACACCTCCAAAAGCAGGTCCTCCATTATCTTCATACTGACTTTCTAAAATTGAGAATGCAGCATATGGCGCCGTATCTGCTGCCAATATTATATCTGCATTCATATCCGTACCATTATAAGGTCCTTCGAGGAAAACTCTTAAGTCAACTTTCAGTCCTTCTTTTCTCATAATTGAACGAGTGTTTGAAGTATCTGCACAACCGTTAGTATCTCTAATCACTACAAAATAGTTCCCAAGTGTTTGATAGAAATTCGCCGTATCTTCATAGGAAGAATCAAGTCTTGCTCCATCTAAAACCCATTCGTAACTAGCTTCTCCAGTAAAAGAGGCTACCAACTCCACTGAATCTCCAACACAAATAGTTGAATCATCTCGATAATCCAAAATTGCATTAATTGGAGGAGTTTTTATAGCATATATCAAAGTTGGCAATTCTACCGTACAACCTGCTACTCCACAATTCACATTACCCGCTACCCAATCAGTGGCTGGATCCATATTTTGCAATGTTAAATTTGATCCTAAAAAGTCAGCGGCTTCTGGACTACCTATACCATCATTAAATTGGAAGTAAGCAACGTTAGAAATTGGTGTAACTTCTAAACATTCATTCATATGCAGCATAATAGTAGATTCATCATACGCCACATTATAAATTCTCAATTCATCTAGTAATCCCATATAACTAGATCCTCCCATTATTGACTCACCAACACGCCAGTTACCACTCGCGGTGGTTGCCAATGGATTGGTCACATCATGAGTGGAGTCAAATACTCCATCTATAATAAATGATACAAAAACACCCGCTTCAACTGTAACAGCAACATGATGCCAAGCACCGTCATTTAAAGTACCAATCGTAGAAGTAACATCAAACGTACTATAATTTCGAGCATAAATCTGAGAACCTGATCCTGAATTGGTAATCCCTATTTCAAAAGTTTCTGTTTGTCCATAAGACACAATTGCGCCTTCGTTATTCATACCAGTATTAAACCAAAATTCGATCGTCCTATCGTCAGCATCAAATGGTAAGTTTCCATCATTTCCATCCAAGAAATCATCTATACCATCAAAGGATATTGCCCCAGAACTAACAATTGATTCTGTTACTATATTATAGGTAGTTGTTGCATTCACCATACCCGCCGAAAAATTTACGGGATTAAAATCACCAACATAAGGTCCGTCAACAACTGAATCATCGGCATCATCTCTTAAACTGTACTGAGCCTTATCCTGAGATCCCGAAAGTTCAACGTCTACCAACAGGCTATCACAAATTAAGAATGTATCTGGAACAACCGTAAACAATGTATCTAATTCGCCAAACCTGAGAATAACTGTATCATATTTAAAACATCCGTTTCCAGCACTATCTACTCCCAAAATAATTGGAGTATATCCAGCACCAAAAGCTCCAATTGAATCTTCGTCTGCGCCAATATTATTTCCAAAGCCATCTTGCCACGTATACCTACCTACAAATTCAGTTGTTTTTACATCTGAAATTAATGATATCTGATCTCCCGAAACACAAGTGGTTGAATCCATTGTAACGTTAAGAGTTGGCACTGGATTAGGTAATTCCAATACCGCTGCAAGAGTAGACATTTCTAATGTACAACCATTAATTCCACAAACTACTGTTCCAGCAACCCAAGCTCCATCAACAGACATATTTTGTAACGTTAAATCAGCATTTAGGGTCAAATCCAACGCTTGAGGAGACCCCATTCCATCGTCCAGCTTATAATATCTGATTAGACCCAATTCGACACCAGATAAACACGCGTCATTATACAAATCTATTTGACCTTGAGTACGTGCCGTATTCCATACTCTAATATCATCTATGTCACCCACAAAATTCCCAAATGTTCCACTTGACGACAATCCCACAAACATTTGTCCAGATGCCGAGGTGTTAAAAGAATGAGAGTAAGAGTCATCTAAAGCTCCATCAATATATAAAAGTATTTCACTCCCTTCATATACAACCGCTACATGATGCCATACACCATCATTAATACTTATGGTACCAAAAACATTTCCAATATTTCCACCTCCTTCTTCAACAAATATTACACCAGTACTTTCCATTACTATCTCAAAATCATCTCCACTTCCGTACGAAAAAATAGTTTGATCAGCAGTTGCTGTTGTATTAACCCAAAATTCCACTGTTCTTTGTTCATCTGCTTGTGGTAAGCCTGTATCATCTCCTTCCAAATAATCATCTACACCATCAAACCTTAATGCTCCGTTTTGACTACTTGATGTTGCTAAAATATTATAAGTAGTTGATCCACTTTGATCATATAAATCAAAACTAATCAACCCACCTGCAGGATCTCCTGGTACACCACCTATTACCACAGAGTTATCAAAATCATCTCTCAAGTCATAAACAGCCCCAATATCTGAGGTTAATAGGTCAATAAAGACATCCTCCACATTACATATATAAGTAGTATCCGGGTCAACAGAATGATCTTCCAAACCGCTAAAGGTTATTCGCACTGTATCATAGGTAAAGCAACCATTACCTGCGCTATCAACCCCGAAAATAATCGCATCAAAATCTGGACCGTAAATAATAGTTGAATCCTCATCCAAACCAACTACATCACCATGTCCATTATCCCATGTATATCTCCCTACTCCTTCCAAAGTAGCTATATCCGATGTTAGGATTATTGAATCTTCACAAACGGTAACATCAAACCCGACGTTCAGAGTAGGTGTTGGATTACTAATAGTATAAACGTATATCAACTGTGATAGTTGTTTTTGACACCCTAAATTACCTGGCAACCATTTTAAATCTGGATCTGTTAGTACATTTTGAAATACACCGTCATTGTTGTTGGTCTCATCTTGAATAGCATTTCCGCCATTACTTTCAAACGAATAACTTGCTAACAGTTGTGGTTCAGTACCATCCGCTCTATTAAACATAAAGGAGTTAATGTCGGCCATCGACCTTACACCACTCCATACTCTTACTTCGTTCATTAAACCAGGGCCATAAAAAATACCTGATCCTCCACGATGTCCCATCATGATTGTGTTACCTGCCACTATTGTAGCTGTAACATTAGAACCTGATGTAAGATTAGCTCCAAAAGGAACTCCATCTACATAAAACTGTACTCCCGCCGGGTCGCCTGTTCCTCCATAAGTAACAGCAACATGATGCCAAGTATTAGCGGCTAAAGGTGCTCCAGAGGTTTGGCAATCGAATAGATTAGAAGGAGTGCTGCTAATAACCGCAAAACCAAGTTCTCCATTAACCACTCTAAACTCATACCCACTTGAAGAAATAGCTGCATTACCGAAAATAATATGATCGCCAGTCAGTGACTCCAAATTTACCCATGCCTCTATACTGAATTGAGAAGTATACTCAAAATTCAAGATACCTGTAGGGGCAATTGTTACATGATCATCAATACCATCAAACCTTAGAGCATTTTCGCTTACTGCATAAACATTAAATACGGAATCACTATTTACCGTAAATAAAGGAAAATTAATTCCAAACCCACTCCCAAGCATTGGGTGCACTACAGGAGTATTATTAGTATTTTCTCTAATGTAATAATAAAAACCTGTATTAGATGTATCCGACACAAGTGATACAAAACCTGAATCGCAAAGAACTATGCTATCCTCGATCATTATAGAGTCTGCTACATCTACAAATTCAACAGTGATAGTATCAAATCTTGAACAAATTCCTAAACCGTTACTATCTACTTCAATCGCGTAAGTTCCAATTGGATCTGTAGCAGTAAATGTTTGACCATTTTCACCTGCTAGTGTTAATCCTGGCACCTCATACCATTGATAAAAATTAGCACTTGGAACTTTCGCATCTAATATTAAACTGCTCTGCCCACAAACAATAGTATCATTCCCTAAGTCTGGAAAAGGGTTTCTAAAAATTTCTATTTCGAAAGAATCTAACGCAGTACAACCGGTTAGAGTATCTGTGATAAGAGCAACTATAGTATCTATTCCAGGAGAAGTCCATTGAACATCTATAAACGCCGTGTCATCTATAAAATAAGGAGCCGAAGGTGTACCTATAGTACCTACTTGGAAGCTCCAAAAAACATCAACACTGTCGTCATCAATGAAATATGTTTCATCTGCATCTAAACACATACTGTCTGGCCCCTCTATAAACGAAATAGGAGATGCAGAAACTACCACATCTATAGTATCCGTATGGATTACGCACCCACCAGAACAACTATAACCAATAGCGTAAATCCCGTGAGTACCTACTGTTAGTGAAGATGTCAATACATAATTCTCCAATTGCGACATCTTATCCAATGTATCAATATATCCATCAATGGTCGAATAGAAGGCATATCCATCCATGGTACCTTCGCTTACAATAAGAGTATCTTCTTCACCAAAACATATGTCAGTAGCGCTAACATTTATTGTATCGTCAGTTCCACACAAGGCAAACCCTGGGTCATCACCTGAGAATGTTCTATTACCTAAAGTTTTTGCGGTATTATAATGGTTTACTACGGTCCCTGGGAATGTTGGAATTAATCTCCAACTTACACCACTAGTACCACACTGGTCCTTAATTTCAATGCAAATCCTTGCTACATGTTCATCCACAAAAGGAAAAGAAGCAGGGAAATATCCAACCGTGTTCCCATTAAAGACATTTAAAGAGATAAATGTATCTAATATAGGCGATATGGTCATTGCCTGATAACCTGCATTATTTGCAACATCATAGTTACCTCGGTAATCTAAAGTTACACTACTTGGATCAAGACTATTAGTATCGAAATTAATCCTAAAATTTGCAGAACCCAAAGTATCTCCGCTGCCAAAGTCATTTGAATAAAAAATATCAATGCAAAGAGAGTCTGCTTTAATTGTCTGCTCAATTCTAAAGTCATTAGACTGACCTTGCACCATAAATGGCGCGACGATCAGAGTAAATAAGAATAGTAGCCTGTAAAAATACTTCATCTAAATAATTCTTCTTTCAAATACTTTAAAATGGAACCGTGGAATAATACAACATGTCGACCCCTTGTTTCGTAATGGTTAAATCCATTGCGTTGACGGCTCCATCCATATTAACATCTGCCTCCAAATAACCAGTTGGCATTGAATTATTCAACACCCTAACCTTATCATAATCATCTGCATCTACTATATAGTTAGAATAGTAATACTTTGTAGCATCAGCATTACCTGTATACATTTGCACATTATTACCAGTTAAATCTGGTTGATATGCTCCTGCACCATATATATTGGCAATTTTAGTAACATCAAAATTAACTAATCCACTTGTATCTTGATTAACAGTATCGGCAATAGAATACATAACTGGAAGGTGATTTCTATGGTTTACCACCACAAAATATTCCTCCTCAGGTACTAATACATTATAATTTTTGAACGTAGCATATGTTCTTGTACCACTGTGAAAATCTCTAATAGTTCCATCGGTCATTAACCACGCATAGGCCGTATCCAAATTGGTCCCGGTTGCTGTGGTTCGAAGATAAACACTTACGTAATCTACTGGACCTAATGCTCCAATAGTCGGTAAAGCATATCCAGGTAACATATTCATTCCTAACGGATTAGCGTTACCATTTAAATATTGATCCAACTCTCCTAACGCATAAAGTGAATCATGCATTTGAGTTAATCCATCCATATCACCTTGCAGCAATGCTGCTGCTTGAGTATTCATATTTGCAGATCTCCCAAGCGCAAAGTATCTCGAAGTACCGGCAATACTTGCTCCATTTGATTCAAACATGGAAGTAACCATTGTTGCACCAGCCACATTACTATTCCCCAACGAATTATATTCTCCGCTTGGGGTATTAGATTGTGCTATCATAGCCGTTGAATAATCTGCAATTCCATCCACTCCAAGTGATCTTAAACTAACCTTTGACCCTAGGAAAATTCCACTTCTTAGGTATGCTCTCCAATATGGATTAACTACTAAATCTTCCAAATCACTACCTGGAGTTCCACCATGTCCCCCATCCAAAAATTCAAATCCTAAAATTGGTAATGTTCCAGAAACTGGAACGTTGTCTAATACTGCTTGTCTGTAAGCTGTTCCATTACCCACTGGATATCTCATAATTCCAGATCCTTCTTGGTAAAACATTCCATTAACATGTGAAAAAGCTGTTCCGCCAATTACATCACCCCCCAACAACGCAAAAGTATCAGCGGGAGCTGTATTTACAATACCGTTTAAAAACCTTACAGAGCTATCAACTAATACGATACCATTCAAAGTTTTATCACCTCCTCCTGCAAATACTAAATGAAAGAATCTACCATTATTTCCACCCTGATTTATTGTTTGAGCAGTAGCAGAATTAAAAATCACAGTCCCTTGGTATACAGGACCTTCTTGGTATCTTCCATTGGTGGTATTAATCCAATTAGCACCTACCATGATTGTATCTTGATTGAAGATACGTCCAGCATTTTCCATGGTCATACTACCGTTAAGAATAACATTGCCAAAGTTATTTAATGTATCATCGACCGTAGTTTGTGAGTTCATCACTGAAACGACTGTTCCTGGAGTAATATGAAACTTAGCTCCAATTCTAACTGTATCTTGAGCATAAGTTGTTAGGCTTATGGCAAATACAATTAACATTAATATTTTATTTTTCAATTTCATCATCTGAGCGATTAATTAAAAATTCAATTTCTTATTCAGCATAATTTGTTGTATAAGTTATCCTTAATCCAACAATACGAAGATTTGAGGTACTTCCTCTCCCCGTAAACGAAACGTAATATTTATTTAGGCCGTTATTAATCGTTTCGTTCAACGAATTAACGCCACTATCTAAATACTGAACTGATGTCGATTGGCCAGCTGGTGTAGTTAATGCCGAACCTGTGACTAAAGATGCGCCTAACGCACCTAATCCAGAACGATACAATCCAACGGATGCAGAATATGTAGCATCATTATCGTATAACCAAGCTTCTATTCTGGTAACCTGTGCTCCATTTGGCACATGAATGGCCGCATAAGCATAGGCTGCAATCCCTGTTGTACCTGTACTGAAATATGCGTTATTTCCATTATTATAAAGCTCATATGAAGGCGATCTAGCCTGATAATCAGAAGGTCCAACTATATAAGTACGTTCTTTTGCTGTTTCGTAATAATATTCACCATCTGCCTGAACACTTCCTTCAACGTCAAGCGTTTGTGCAGGATCGGAGTTAGCGCCAATTGTAACCTGACCTCCTTTCGCGATCAAAGCATTGCCTCCTTGATACATAAATAGATAATCCTGACCTGCTACATTTGAAAACCCTATAGCACCTTGATAAACTCCTGATTTATGATATTCTGTAGAATTAACATTACCTACAGTTCCGTCTAATATAAGTTTTGCAGCTCCTCCATTACTTTCTATACGTTGAGTTGTTAAACCAGAAGTTTGAAACACGTGTAGTTTGCTGGTTGGGTTGCTTAGACCAATCCCAACATCTCCTGCTCCTTCAATTATCATACGTTCTGTATTACCTGTTTCAAATCTAATTGGTTCTGAAGCTTTATTAAAAATATAAAGAGAATTAGTCGATTTTCCATTCATATAACCAGAACTCACAATATTCTTAATGATACCACTATTGTTCCCACCTGCTTGCATTAATAGTCCTTCGCTCATGTCAAAAGAATTGGTTTCCAAATACGAATCTCCCCCATCCATAGCTAACGCAATTGACTTGTCTCCAAGAGGTGTCAAGATTGCACTATTATCTAAATCTAATATTGCATCTGGGTTGGTTACTCCAATCCCAACGTATCCCAGATTATCAATCGTCATTCTACGAACAATTGTAGAAGAACCATCTTTAATGGTAGAAAATCCAATTGCGCTAGGTAAATCCCCTGCTCCCGAAGAAGTTGCATCTCTTAAAAATTCAATAGAAGCTTGAAAGGCATTACCTTGTTGATCACGGCCTCCTAATACACCAAGATTAGTTCCGGCTCCACTTACTGCCGCTCCATATGATAACATAAGATGCGGATCAAATTTATCCTGTATATCTAAGTCGGCTACAGGTGATGATGTTCCTATTCCTAAATCGTCATTCGTACTATTCCAGAATAATCCCGCATCAGATGATAACGAAGTAGTTCCATTCCAAAACGCCACTCGAGTAGCTTGGCCGCTTCCTGTAA
>JAHDFW010000005.1:0-45041 GCA_020627945.1 Cytophagales bacterium | reverse complement strand
GTCCAGTAATGAGATACATTATTATTAGGCAGCCTTAAAGTAAAAGCAGCATTCGTATCCGAAAATGTAAACTGTCCAAAATCAGTATTTCTAAACCTAATATCATACGATTGGTCATCCAACCTTGCTGATGAGATATTGTCTGGGCTTACTTGGCCTGCGCCAAGAGAGTCATACAATTCAAACCCTATTTCATTACTTCCAAAATAGAAAAGTCCACCGTCTCCATCTTGAGTATGAACAAATTTACCTGAAACAGGATCATAAATCAAATTCTTAGTCATATAGGGAATTTGCAAACCTAAGAGTGCTACTGTGTCGAAATGAAAAATATCCCCTATTTGAATAGGAGTTAATGGGTTATTGGTCTGAACTCCTACATTCCCAAAATTAGTGTTATACATTTGATTTCCAGAAACAGACCAATCATTATCCCCACCGATAGCCTGCCAATTGACACCATCCCAATACATAAAGGCAGTATTGGTTGAATCATAAACCATCATCCCCTCATCAGAAGCACCTAACGTCATTCCTGCAATTTGAGCACTAGACAAACGTGGCACTAAAATTCCTTGATCTGTAGAAACCAAATCTAGTACAGCATTACCATTAGGGGTATCAGTTCCGATTCCCACAGTATTTTGAGAATAGCCATTAACCACGATAAAAATCCCGCAAACGGCCAAAACAAACCTATAAACCACTTTTAACTTTCCCGATAGCACCTCTAATAACATAACAGTAAATCAATCAAAAATACGAAACGAAAAGCATTATATGCAAGCTTGTTTTACAAATTCCTTTTTTAATACAATTGCACCTGCCGCATATAAAACTCGACTAAATCAAAAAGTACATATAATAACTCAATCAAGCCTTATTATATAAGTAAAAAAAAATGTGGACTAATTAATATCAACTTGACGTAATTCCATATTATCCCTAGGGAAAGAACCGCTTAAACAGCTTAATAAATTATGAAATTTAACGATTCTACAATTAATTAAGAGTTTTATATCTTAAGGACTATCACTATTTAATTACTTCAAAAAATAAACCTAGAAAAGCCCAAACCACTAAACCGAACCGTACTGCTAATTGGAGTTTAGATGAAAAATCTTGGAATCAGACAAATTTAGTAAGAGCAGGTAATTTTAGTCGCGAGAACCTTGAAATTTTGACATTGTTGCTTCTCCTTCAGCACTAATTCCTTCTAACTTCAACACTTTATAAATGGTCATAAATAAAATCTTTATGTCCAAAATAAAACTCTGATTATCCACATAATAGACGTCGAAATTAAATTTTTGTTCCCAAGTAATGGAGTTTCTTCCATTTACCTGAGCCCAGCCAGAAATACCTGGTTTAACTTCATGGCGCCGACGTTGTTTAGCATTATACA
This sequence comes from Cytophagales bacterium, assembly GCA_020627945.1. Classification (GTDB taxonomy): domain Bacteria; phylum Bacteroidota; class Bacteroidia; order Cytophagales; family JAHDFW01; genus JAHDFW01. The sequence goes on along the minus strand of JAHDFW010000005.1, from coordinate 43,636 downwards.
GAGGTAAATATTCAGGGAGTAATGGTCTAGGACCAATTAAGCTAATATCTCCTTTAACAACATTAATTAACTGAGGTAATTCATCTAAAGATAATTTCCGAACAATCTTCCCAACACTGGTTAAGCGGTCTTTATCAGGAAGTAATTCTCCATCTGTTCCTTTTCGATCATTCATGGTCTTGAACTTGATTATCCTAAACAGTTTTTCACCGCGACCAGGTCTTGTTTGGTAAAAGAAGGGTGTACCTCTATTGGCTATTGATAACAACAGTATACAAACCGTCCAGAATGGACTGGTAAGCAATAGTAGCAACAGAGCAGCTATTGTATCTCCCGCTGGTTTAATAATTGATTTATACACCTAATCGATCGTTCTCTTCAAGCCAAGTTAATATTAATTCACCAAATGCCTATAATATTTAGATGGAGACACAATATAGTTCGGTAAAACCAAAGAAAACAAAAAAGCCCTGCCGAAATTCGACAAGGCTTTATGAATTTGTGCACGTTTATTTTAGAATTTTTTACCAGGATAGTATGCTACCTCTTCCAAATCCTCTTCAATTCTTAACAATTGATTGTACTTAGCCATACGATCAGATCTTGAAGCAGAACCTGTTTTAATTTGACCTGTGTTAAGTGCCACTGCCAAATCAGCAATTGTATTATCCTCTGTTTCACCACTTCGATGTGACATAACACTTCTAAAACCATTCTGTGTTGCTAAATTAATTGCATCAATGGTTTCAGTTAACGTACCTATTTGGTTTACTTTAATTAAGATCGCGTTTGCCATCCCTTCTGTAATTCCTCTTTGAAGTCTAGTAACATTCGTTACAAAAAGATCATCTCCTACAAGTTGAACCTTATCTCCAACAAGATCAGTAAGTTCTTTCCAACCATCCCAATCATCTTCATCCATTCCATCCTCAATAGAAACAATAGGATATTTGTCTACCCACTCTGCCCAAAATTTTGCCATTTCAGAGGAAGTAAGTTTACGTCCATCAGATTGATGGAAATGATAAACCTTTTCTTCAGCGTTATAAAATTCAGAACTAGCTGCATCTAGAGCTAAAACTATGTCGTCACCAGCTTTATAACCTGCTTTCTCAATAGATTCAAGGATTACCTCTACAGCTTCTTCGTTGGAACCAAGGTTCGGAGCAAACCCTCCTTCATCACCAACATTAGTAGACATTCCTTTACTTGCTAATACCTTTTTAAGGTTATGAAAAACTTCAGACCCCATTTTTAATGCCTCCGTAATGGACTTAGCTCCCACTGGCATAATCATGAACTCCTGAATATCAATCGAATTATCAGCGTGGCTTCCACCGTTGATGATATTCATCATTGGAACAGGAAGAGTGTTGGCATTAACACCACCAACGTATCTATATAAAGGTTGTCCTGCTTCTTGAGCTGCTGCTTGAGCAACTGCTAAAGATACTCCCAAAATTGCATTTGCGCCCAAGTTGGATTTGTTTGGAGTTCCATCAAGCTCAATCATAATTTTATCGAGCATGTTTTGCTCAAAAACAGAAAAGCCTTCTAATTCAGGAGCTATAATAGTATTTACATTTTTTACAGCTGTAAGAACTCCTTTCCCCATATAATCGTCTCCTCCATCTCTAAGTTCTACTGCTTCATGTTTACCTGTAGAAGCTCCAGATGGCACCGCAGCTCTTCCTACAATTCCATTCTCAGTGATCACGTCTACTTCAACAGTTGGATTACCTCTAGAATCAAATATCTGTCTTGCGTGAATTTCTTCAATTAAGCTCATCTTATGTTTAGTTTTAATTAGTTAATTCAATTGTTATTCCACCAAATATAGTGGATGTTCTACATTCTACAAAGTTATTGTCTATTAAACAGTAACCTCTTCTAACATCGTAATGAACTGATCAAACAAATAATCAGAATCATGTGGACCAGGAGATGCTTCTGGGTGATGTTGAACAGAGAAGATATTTTTATCCTTAATTCGAATTCCTTCTACAGTATTATCATTAAGGTTTATATGAGTCAATTCCACCTTTGGATTGTTTTCAATGCTTTTAGCATCAACCGCAAAACCATGATTTTGAGAGGTAACTTCACATTTACCAGTAATAAGGTTCTTCACAGGATGATTTAACCCTCTATGACCAGAATGCATTTTATACGTTGTAAGTCCATTTGCCAGACATAATAACTGGTGTCCTAAGCAAATCCCAAATATTGGCTTATCCAATTCCAAAACTTGCTTTACTAAATCAATAGATTCCACCATAGCTTCTGGGTCGCCAGGACCATTAGAAAGAAAATATCCATCTGGCTGCCATGCTTCTATATCTTTTAGGTCACTTCCCATTGGAAAAACCCTCAACTGACAATTTCTTTTCGTAAAGTTTCTAAGAATGTTTTTCTTAACTCCAAAATCTAAAACTGCCACTTTAAAGCCATCCTTCTCTTCCCCTAAATCATAAGGTTCTTGAGTAGAAACATGTTGAGATAAAGACAATCCTGCCATGCTAGGAACTTCATTTAGTTCATTCTTAAGGGTTTCGACTGACTTACCTTCAGAGCTAATAATAGCATTCATTGCTCCTTTGTCACGAATATGTCTTACTAGCTGTCTGGTATCAATACCTGTAATTCCAACAATCTTATTAGCTTCAAAAAAAGACTGTAGTGACTGATCCGCCATATCCCTGGAGTAAGTTTTACTAAACTCTTTACAAATAAGACCCTTAATTTTCACGGATCCAGATTCAATTTCCTCTGGCGCTGTTCCATAATTTCCTATATGAGGAAAGGTCATTACGATTAGTTGTCCAAAATACGATGGATCAGTAAATACTTCCTGATATCCAGTTAGTCCAGTGTTGAAACAAATTTCTCCAGTAGTTGTTCCAGTTGCACCTATCGCTTCTCCTTCGAATATGGTGCCATCGTCAAGTAGTAGTGTTGCTTTGTTTTCCATAACGCAAAAATAAAAAAAGGGAATCAACCAAAGTCAATTCCCTTTTATAAATTATTGTTGAAATATAATTTTCATTATTCTTCAGACTTATTATCGTCTTTCTTTTCTTCAGTTTCAGCCTTTGGCTCTTCAGCTTTAGTTTCTTTTTTTGCTTTAGGAGCTTTTTCAGCTTTAGCTTCTGCCTTCTCTTCAGTTTTTGCTTCAGTTGCAGGCGCATCGTCAGCCTTCTTCTTAGATTTACCACGTCTTGTCGATTTAGCCTTCTTAGGCTTATCTTCTTTCACGTAAGTTTCGTTGAAGTCTACCAATTCGATCAAGCACATTTCAGCGTTGTCTCCAAGACGGTTACCAGTTTTAAGAATACGAGTATATCCTCCTGGACGACCACCTACCTTAGAAGCAATCTCACCGAATAATTCAGTAACAGTTTCTTTGTTTTGCAAGTAAGAGAAAACAACTCTTCTAGAGTGAGTAGTATCATCCTTCGCTTTAGTAATCAAAGGCTCAACATACTTTCTAAGCTCTTTAGCTTTTGCTACAGTTGTGTTAATTCTCTTGTGCTTGATCAAAGAAGATGCCATGTTGGAAAGCATAGCTTTTCTATGGCCAGCCTTTCTTCCTAAATGATTAAATTTCTTACCGTGTCTCATCTTATCTTTCCTTAATCGTCTAAGTTATATTTTGATATATCTGTTCCGAAAGAAAGGTTCTTTTCTGCCATAAGTGCTTCCAATTCGGTTAATGATTTCTTACCAAAGTTTCTAAATTTCATCATATCAGAAACTTCTAATGCAGCAAGTTCTCCAAGAGTCTTGATATCTGCAGCTTTCAAACAGTTGTAAGCTCTCACAGATAAATCCATATCTGCTAGTGGAGTTTTCAACAGTTTTCTCATGTGAAGCATTTCTTCATCTACTTTGTTCTCTTCTTCAGCAGTAGTAGTTTCAAACGTCATAGTTTGATCAGAGAACAACATGAAGTGTTGGATAAGAATAGAAGCAGCTCCTTTCAAAGCATCTTCTGGGTGGATAGACCCATCTGATTCCAACTCTATGATTAATTTTTCATAATCAGTTTTTTGCTCTACACGAGTATTTTCAACGTTATAAGTTACGTTTTTAATCGGAGTGTAGATAGCATCGATAGCAATTTGACCTACAACTGGATCTATGATTTTATACTCTTCAGCAGATACATAACCACGACCTTTGTTGATAGTAAGTTCCAATTCGAAATCTACCGTCTTTTCCATATTACAAATAACATGGTCAGGATTTAGAACTTCGAAACCAGAACAAGCTTTGCTGATATCAGCTCCTGTAACTTCGTTTTTACCTTTAACACGAACAACTACCTTCTCATCATTAGCATCACCTACTTTCTTAAATCTGATTTGCTTAAGATTAAGAATGATATTAGCTACATCTTCAGTTACACCTTCGATAGTAGAAAATTCATGTAATACACCTGGAATACGAATGCTATTGATTGCATACCCTTCCAAAGAAGAAAGTAAAATTCTTCTTAGAGCGTTACCAATCGTAACACCATATCCCTTTTCTAGTGGGCGAAATTCGAAAAGACCTTTGAACTCATCGGCCTTTTGCATTATAACCTTATCTGGTCTTTGAAACGCTAATATTGACATTGTCAGTTGTTTTTTAATTTTTATTTAGAGTACAATTCTACAATTAGTTGCTCCTGAATGTTTTCAGGAATCTCCTCTCTTCCAGGAGTTCTTGTGAATGTACCTTCTAATTTTTCACTATTCCACTCTAACCAAGCAGTTCTTCTTGAAGCATAAGATGCTAGACTGTTAGTTACGATCTCTAAAGATTTTGATCTTTCACGAACTGCAACTTTGTCTCCCACTTTAAGCGAGTAAGATGGAATGTTAACGATTTCACCATTTACTGTAACGTGCTTGTGCAATACTAATTGACGCGCACCTCTACGAGTAGGAGAAATTCCTAAACGATAAATAGTATTATCTAGTCTAGCCTCCAAAAGGTTCAACAAGTTTGTACCTGTAATTCCCTTTTGACGAGAAGCTTTATCAAAAAGATTTGAGAACTGACGCTCAAGTACACCATAAGTGTATTTTGCTTTTTGTTTCTCCATCAACTGAACTGCATATTCAGATTGCTTTCTTCTTCTTGATCTTCCGTGTTGCCCTGGACCGTAAGGTTTATTTTTAAGTGCCTTACTTGGACCAAAAATTGGCTCATTAAATCTACGAGCAACTTTGGATTTTGGACCTCTAAATCTTGCCATAATTAATTCTTTAACTCTATCTGATGTTGATATCTAGGTTTATGTCTGGTTTATCCGACTAATAAAGATAATTTATACTCTTCTTCTTTTAGGAGGACGACAACCATTGTGAGGAAGTGGAGTAACATCTTTGATCGCTACTACATCCACACCAGTATTTTGAACTGTTCTAATGGCAGAATCTCTACCAGAACCAGAACCTTTTACAAATACTTCCGCCTTTCTTAAACCAAGATCGTAAGCTTTTTGCACACAATCAGCTGTTGCAGTTTGTGCAGCATATGGAGTGTTCTTTTTTGAACCTCTAAAGCCCATCTTACCCGCAGAAGACCAGCTAATTACCTGACCTTGCATGTTGGTTACGGAAATAATTACATTGTTGAAACTAGCCTTTACGTGCACTTGTCCCATTGCATCTACTTTGACTACTCTCTTTTTGCTTTTTTCGCTTCTACCTTTTGCCATTAGAACCTATTTTTTCTTATTAGCTACTGTTTTTCTCTTACCTTTTCTGGTACGAGCATTATTCTTAGTTCGTTGACCTCTCAATGGAAGTCCTCTTCTGTGTCTTAGTCCTCTGTAACATGCGATGTCCATCAAACGTTTGATGTTCATTTGAGTTTCAGATCTTAATACACCTTCTACAGAATAATTATCTGCAATAATATCACGAATCTTTCCTTGCTCTTCTTCAGACCATTCAGAAACCTTACTGTCTCTGCTGATTCCCGCTTGATCTAAAATAGATTGAGCGGAAGATTTTCCGATACCATAAATATAAGTTAGGGAGATCTCTCCTCTCTTATTATCTGGAATATTTACTCCTGCAATCCTAGCCATAATAATTATCCTTGTCTTTGTTTAAATTTAGGGTTCTTTTTGTTAATCACGTAAATTCTCCCTTTTCTACGCACGATCTTACAGTCCGCGCTTCTCTTTTTTACTGACGCTCTAACTTTCATCTTAAAACTTATTTATATCTGTACACTATGCGACCTTTAGTTAGGTCGTAAGGAGACATTTCTAATTTAACTTTATCACCAGGAAGAAGTTTGATGTAGTGCATTCTCATTTTACCTGAGATATGCGCAATTACAGTGTGGCCATTTTCTAACTCCACTCTAAACATGGCGTTAGAAAGAGCTTCTGTTATTACTCCATCCTGTTCTATTAATGCTTGTTTAGCCATTAACTTTTATTTAATACTTCTTCAATATATTTATGCGTAGTTAATATCTCCGCACAATCTTTCTTTACTACAACGGTATGTTCAAAATGAGCAGAATACTTTCGATCTTCTGTTCTGATTGTCCAACCATCATTCTCTTGCACAACTCGCTTAGTTCCTAAATTAATCATAGGCTCAATTGCAAGTACCATTCCTTCTTTCAACTTGGTTCCTCTACCTCTTTTACCATAGTTTGGAACTTCTGGTTTTTCATGTAAATCTCTTCCGATCCCATGTCCTACAAGTTCTCTTACTACGGAATATCCTTTATCCTCAACGAAAGTTTGAATTGCATTCCCAATATCTCCTATTCTGTTACCTGCTATTGCGTTTTCAATACCTAAGTACAAAGACTCATTAGTATGCTTAAGCAAATTAGTAACATCTTCACTAACCTCTCCCACAGCATACGTATATGCTGAATCACTGTGAAAACCATTTAGGAAAACTCCACAATCAACCGAGATTATATCTCCTTCTTTCAATTCATACTTCCCTGGAAAACCATGTACCACCTGTTCATTTGGCGAAATACATAGTGTGTAAGGAAAACCATGATAATTTTTAAACGAGGGACGTCCTCCCGCATCATTTATAAATTCTTCGGCAACTTTATCAAGCTCTATGGTTGTTATTCCAGGCCTGATCAACTTAGCTACTTCTGCATGGGCTCTTCCCAATACATCGGCGCTTTGCCTTATTAATTCAATTTCTTCTTCCGTCTTATACGAAATCATCTCTTTAGATCGAAGCTCCTGTTCCTTGCATTCTGCTACGAACCTTACCTGTCTTCATCAATCCATCATAGTGTCTCATCAATAGATAACTCTCCACTTGCTGAAGTGTATCTAAAACAACACCCACCATAATAAGAAGTGAAGTACCACCAAAGAATTGTGCAAACTCAGGACCTACTCCTGCAAGAGCAGCAAATGCTGGAATAATTGCAACTATCGCCAAAGCAATAGCACCTGGTAATGTAATTCTAGTTAAGATTGTATCTATATACTCGGCTGTGTAAGCACCTGGTTTAACACCTGGTACAAAACCTCCATTTCTCTTCATATCCTCAGCAATCTGATTTGGATTAATCGAAATCGCAGTATAGAAGAATGTAAATACAATAATTAGTACCGCTAACAACAAGCTATATTGCCATGAAGTTGGGTTCGAAAATGTAGTCCCTATATATGCTGCTATATCACTATCTGCACTTTTACTTTGCCAATATGTTCCAACCATTGCTGGAAGGTACATAATTGCTTGTGCAAAGATAATTGGCATTACACCTGAGGCATTTACCTTTAAAGGAATGAATTGTCGTTCACCTACTGCAGGAGCATTACCAACAAGTTGTTTAGCATACTGCACTGGAACTCTTCTTACTGCTTGCGTAAGCATAACAGTTCCCATGATGATCACAAAAAGAACACCTAATTCAATCATGAATGGGAAAATTCCGAAGGCTCCTTTTGTACCAGCTTCACCAATTATTGCTGCAGGTAGTCTAGAAATAATACCTACCATGATCAACATAGAGATACCGTTTCCAATTCCTTTATCTGTAATTTTCTCACCAAGCCACATACAGAATATAGTACCTGATGTTAAGATTACCACAGAGTAAATGATAAACTGAGTCTTTTCGATCATTATTGCATCATCACTAATAGTACCTGTAATATAACCTACAGATTGTCCAATAGTGATTAAAATCGTAAGTATACGCGTAATTTGAGTCATTTTCTTACGCCCAGATTCTCCTTCCTTTTGAAGTTTCTGGAAGTAAGGCACCGCCACAGTTAACAATTGAATTACAATCGATGCCGAGATATAAGGCATAATACCCAAGGCAAAAATGGATGCATTACTCCATGCACCACCTAAAAGATTATCAAGGAAACCAAAGATTCCATCGGCCTCTTTCAACTTATCAGGATCAATACCTGGTAATGCTATAAATGTACCTAGTCTGAAAATGATTAAAAACAAGATTGTATTTACAATTCTTGTTCTTAACTCTTCAATAGTAAAAATATGCTTTATGGTCTCAAAAAATCGCTTCATACTTCTTCTTATGCAGTAGTAATAGTACCTCCAGCCTTTTCAATCGCTTCTTTTGCCGCCGCAGAATATGCATCTGCAGTAACTTCTACCTTCGCCTTAAGTTCTCCTCTACCTAAAATCTTTACTAATTCATTTTTAGACGCTACACCATTCTCAATAAAGAATGCTTTGTCCATAGTACTTGCATTTGTTTTCTCAGCAAGCTTTTCAATTACGTCAAGGTTAATTCCCTTGTACTCAGTTCTGAATGGATTTTTAAATCCGAACTTAGGTACACGACGTTGAAGTGGCATCTGTCCACCTTCAAAACCTAGTTTACGAGAGTAACCAGATCTTGATTTAGCACCTTTGTGCCCCTTAGTAGAAGTACCTCCTCTTTTAGATCCTTCTCCGCGACCTATACGCTTCCCTTTTTTAACGGAACCTTCCGCTGGTTTTAATGATTCTAATTTCATGATCCTGCTTCTTACAATTCTGTTACAGTTATCAAATGGCTAACCTTTCTTATCATACCCTCAATTTGAGGAGTAAGTTCTACCTCTTTGCTTCTGTTGATTTTACCCAATCCTAAAGCCTGAATCGTACGCTTTTGATTCTGAGGTCTATGAATGGTACTCTTTACTTGCGTTATGACTGCCTTTTTCATTGTTTAGCCGTTAAATACTTTCTCTAATGAAACTCCTCTGTGCTGCGCAACTGTAACTGCATCTCTTACTTCACTTAATGCTCTGAAAGTTGCTTTTACCACGTTGTGCGGGTTTGAAGAACCTTTTGATTTTGCAATTACGTCTTTGATACCTGCACTCTCAAATACTGCACGCATCGCACCCCCTGCTTTTACTCCTGTACCAGGAGCAGCTGGCTTCACCAAAACGTGACCTCCACCGTACTTCACCTCAATCGAGTGAGGAACTGTACCTTTATACAAAGGAACTTTTACCAAATTCTTTTTTGCGTCGTCGATTCCTTTGGCGATTGCATCAGTTACCTCATTAGCTTTACCTAATCCATAACCAATCACACCATTTCCATCTCCAACAACTACAATAGCAGAGAAGCTGAATCTTCTACCCCCCTTTACTACTTTAGCTACACGCTTAATAGCAACTACCTTTTCCGCTAGTTCTATTTCACTCGCTTTTAATGTTCTAATATTCATTGTTCTTTACTATTGCTTTTTAGAATACTAAACCTCCTTCACGTGCACCATCAGCCAAAGCTTTGATTCTTCCGTGGTATATGTAGCCATTTCTATCGAATACTACATCTTTGATACCAGCAGAAGATGCTTTCTCAGCTAACTTCTTCCCTACTTCTTTAGATACTTCAGTTTTTGTTCCTTTTGCCTCTACTTGTAGAGTTGAACAGCTTACCAAAGTTTTTCCATCTGCATCGTTTACCAACTGCGCATATATCGCCTTGTTACTTTTAAATACAGTAAACCTAGGCTTCGATTCAGATCCAGAAACTGTGCTTCTGATCTTTTTCTTAATCTTAAGTCTGTTATTAGTTTTTCCCATGACTCAACAATTCTATTACTTAGCGGCTGTCTTACCAGCTTTTCTTCTAATTTGCTCACCAACGAAGCGTATACCTTTCCCTTTGTAAGGTTCAATCTTACGAAGGCTTCTAATTTTAGCAGTCACCTGACCTAACAACTGCTTGTCTGCAGATGTCAAAGTAACGATAGGGTTCTGACCTTTTTGAGTCTCAGTAGCTACCTTAACCTCTTCAGGAAGTTTCATCATAATATTGTGAGAATATCCCAATACTAAATCCAATACTTGACCTTGGTTAGATGCTTTATAACCTACACCTACTAATTCTAACTTAGTTTCGTACCCTTTGTTAACACCTTCTACAGCATTATTCAATAAGGCTCTATATAAACCGTGCATCGCTTTATGACGCTTCTGCTCGGTTGGTCTTTCTACAGTCAATGTTCCTTCCTCAAAAGAAACTTTCATTTCTTTATCAATAGGCACATTCAATTCACCTTTATCACCTTTTACATTTACATTTCCAGTTTCAACCTTAATTTGAACTTTATCTGGAACTGTGATTGGTGCTTTTCCTATCCTTGACATAATCGCTAACTTAAATCGTTGATTATCAATTTATTAATAAACATGACACAATACCTCACCTCCAAGATTCTGAACGCGAGCTTCTTTGTCTGTCATAACTCCTTTTGATGTTGAAAGAATAGCTATTCCTAATCCATTCAACACACGTGGCATATCTTCAACTTTAGTATAGTTACGTAAACCTGGCTTACTAACTCTTGAAATATGCTGGATCGCTGGAGTTCTGTTAATTTTATCATACTTCAAGGCTACTTTAATAGTACCTTGTACATCGTTATCTTCGAACTTGTAATCAAGAATATACCCTTTGTCTTTCAACACTTTAGTAATTTCCTTCTTAATTTTAGAAGCTGGAGACTCAACTACACGGTGGTTTGCTTTTACCGCGTTTCTGATTCTTGTTAAAAAGTCCGCTATTGGATCGCTATGCATGTTTCTAATATTTTCTGTTTTTCAAAACGGAGCGCAAAAGTACAGATTATATTTTTCTAATGAAAATAAATCTGAAAATAATTTACCAACTCGCTTTAGTTACACCTGGAATCTTACCTTCCGAAGCCATTTCTCTAAATGTTACTCTAGAGATACCAAATTTTCTCATGTATCCCTTAGGTCTTCCAGTCAATTTACATCTGTTATGTAAACGTACTGCTGAAGAGTTTTTTGGTAACTTGTCCAACCCTTCGTAGTCACCAGCTTCTTTCAACGCTTTTCTTCTGTCAGCGTATCGAGCAACTAAACGTTCTCTTTTTCTTTGTCTTGCTTTTACTGCTTCTCTAGCCATGGTGCTATTAATTTTGTTTGTTCATGTTTTTGAAAGGCATACCGAACGCTTTTAATAGTTCGTAGCATTCCTCGTCAGAATCTGCTGTAGTTACAAAAGTGATATCCATACCAGCAATTGCTCTTACTTTATCGATACTGATTTCTGGGAAGATAATTTGCTCTTTTACACCTAAAGTATAGTTACCTCTTTTGTCAAAAGCCTTCTCACTAATTCCCTGGAAATCTCTTACACGAGGAAGGGCAATATTCACCAAACGATCAAGGAATTCATACATTCTTTCACCTCTTAGTGTAACTTTTGCTCCAATCGGCATTCCTTCTCTCAACTTAAAGTTCGAAACGGATTTCTTTGCGATAGTTGCAATTGCCTTTTGACCTGTAATTTGAGTAAGTTCATCTACTCCAGCGTCTACTAATTTCTTATCCGACACACCTTGACCGATACCTCTATTAAGGCAAATCTTAGTCAACTTAGGTACTTGCATAATGCTGCTGTACCCAAATTTATCTTGAAGTGCAGATACAATCTCTTTGTTGTATTTTTCTTTTAATCTTGGTGCCATTTTCTTATGCTATAAAGTCTCCAGTTTTCTTGGAGTAACGTTGCAATTTTCCTTTATCGTTTTCTTTACGACCAACTTTAGTTGCTTCACCTGATTTAGGATCTACTAACATAAGGTTGCTCACATGAATAGGTGCTTCCATTGTTTTGATTCCACCTTCTGTGTTAGTAGCAGATGGTTTCATGTGCTTAGTCACCATGTTTACACCTTCTACAATAGCTTTTCTAGTCGTTGGATTCACAGATTGAACCGTACCAGTTTTGCTTTTATCGTTACCTGCAAGCACCTTAACGGTATCACCTTTTTTGATGTGCAGTTTTGGTATTTTATTAAATGCTCTGTTCATGACTACAATACTTCTGGGGCCAATGATACGATCTTCATGAATTTCTTCTCTCTTAGCTCTCTAGCTACAGGACCAAAGATACGTGTTCCTTTAGGCTCGTTATTTTCATTCAATAGAACAGCAGCATTTTCGTCGAAACGAATATATGAACCGTCCTTTCTTCTAATTTCTTTCTTAACGCGTACAATTACCGCTTTAGATACACTTCCTTTCTTTGCATTTCCAGATGGAGTCGCTTCTTTCACAGAAACAACAATTTTGTCACCTATGCTAGCATAACGCTTACGTGTACCTCCAAGAACACGAATGCAAAGTACTTCCTTTGCACCTGTATTGTCCGCTACTTTTAGTCTTGATTCCTGCTGTATCATTTTCTTACTTAGCTTTCTCGATTATTTCAACAAGTCTCCATCTTTTGTTTTTACTCAATGGTCTTGTTTCCATTATTTTAACAGTATCACCCAGGCCACATTCGTTTTTCTCGTCATGTGCCATAAATTTGGCTGTTACTTTTACGAACTTACCATACATCGGGTGCTTCTTCTTTTGCTCTACAGCAATCGTCACGGACTTATCCATAGCGGCGCTAACCACTTTCCCGATACGTTCTTTTCTACTTCCTCTTTCAGTAGTCATTTTCTTAAAACTTAAATTGACCTAGTTACTATTTTCTTGCCGAATGTTCAGTTTTCAAACGAGCAATCAATTTTCTCTGCTCCTTAAGTTGGCTTGGGTTTTCCAAAGGTGATATTGCATGTGCAAAAGTCAACTTTTGGAAACTTGCCTTCTCAAGGTTAATTTTCTCAACTAACTCTTCAGTTGTTAGATTTTTAATATCTGCGCTTTTCATAATCTAATTCTTTAGGAATTATTCTAATCTAACCTCAATTAAACTCCGTCGTAATCTCTACGAATCGTAAATTTCGTTTTGATACCAAGTTTATTAGCCGCTAGTCTGAATGCTTCACGTGCTTTTTCAGAAGGTACACCGTCTGATTCGAAAAGGATAGTACCTGGCTTTACAACTGCTACCCAATATTCTGGAGCACCTTTACCTTTACCCATACGAACCTCAGCTGGCTTCTTAGTTACTGGCTTGTCTGGAAATATCTTAATCCAAACTTGACCTTCCCTTTTCATATAACGAGTCATCGCAATACGAGCTGCCTCAATTTGACGACTAGTGATCCACCCTGCTTCCAAGGCTTTCAATCCGAAAGAACCAAATGCTATCTGGTGCCCTCTTTGAGCGATACCTTTAACTCTTCCTTTTTGTTTTTTACGAAATTTTGTTCTTTTAGGCTGTAACATCGTCTAAATATTATCTACGTTTTTTTCTACCGTCTTTTCTTCCTCCAGAGTTTCCTCCTTTTTGGCTCATTCCGATCAATGGAGATAAGTCTCTTTTTCCGAAAACTTCTCCTTTGAAGATCCACACTTTGATACCAATCTTTCCATATACTGTATCTGCTTCGCTTACACAGTAATCGATGTCGGCTCTCAATGTATGCAATGGAATTCTTCCTTCTTTATACATCTCTGTACGTGCCATTTCAGCTCCACCAAGACGACCAGATACTTTTACCTTAATCCCTTGTGCTCCAACTCTCATAGCAGAAGCAATTGCTTGCTTCATTGCACGACGATAGTTAATTCTTGCTTTTAATTGTTGTGCGATACCTTCACCTACTAATCTTGAATCCAATTCTGGACGTTTGATTTCGTAAATGTTGATTTGCACATCTTTAGAAGTTAACTTTTTCAACTCCTCTTTGATTCTATCTACTTCAGCACCACCTTTACCAATGATCACACCTGGACGAGCTGTGCTAATTGTAATCGTAATTCTCTTTAACGTACGCTCAATTATCACTTTAGAAATACCTCCTTTTGGAAATCTTGCTAATACGTAATTTCTGATTTTGTTATCTTCAACCAGTTTATCAGAAAAATCTTTACCTGCATACCAATTGGAATCCCAACCTTTGATATACCCTAGTCTTAAACCTACTGGATTAACTTTTTGTCCCATAACTTATTTTTCTTCCTGATTGTTTAAACTATCAATTACAATGGTAACGTGATTAGAACGTTTTCTAATTCTGTGTGCACGTCCTTGAGGTGCTGGACGAAGTCTTTTCAACATTCTTCCGCTATCAACAGAGATGCTCTTGATATACAAGTCAGCTTCCTCTATTTTCTCATCTTCGTGCTTGTTTTGCCAGTTAGCTATACCTGACAACACCAATTTTTCAAGGTAACGCGCACCAACTTTAGGCTGAAACTTTAATTCGTTCAACGCGTAACTTACTCTTTTCCCTCTGATCAAATCAACCACTGTTCTCATCTTACGAGGAGATGTAGGGACGTTTCTTAATTTAGCAATTGCACTCATTATCTCTTGCCTTTATCTTTCTTCTTAATGTGACCTCTAAAGTTTCTCGTAAGAGAAAATTCTCCCAATTTGTGTCCTACCATGTTTTCTGTTACGAATACAGGTACGAACTTATTACCGTTGTGAACACCAAATGTGTGGCCCACGAAATCTGGAGAGATCATAGATCTTCTTGACCAGGTTTTGATTACGGACTTCTTTCCTGATGTTTCCATTGATTCCACTTTCTTTACTAGTCTATGGTCAATGTATGGTCCTTTTTTAAGTGATCTAGCCATTATCTAATTATTTCTTCTTACTTCTACTTACAATGTGCTTATCAGAGTACTTCTTCTTAGCTCTAGTTTTGTACCCTTTTGCTGGAATACCATTTCTAGAACGTGGGTGACCTCCTGAAGATTTACCTTCACCACCTCCCATTGGGTGATCAACTGGGTTCATCGCTACACCTCTTGTTCTTGGTCTTTTTCCTAACCATCTGTTACGACCTGCTTTACCAAGTCTAACATTCATGTGGTCCCCGTTAGAGATAACTCCGATTGTAGCCATGCAAACAGCTAAGATCAATCTCATTTCTCCTGAAGGTAATTTAAGCGTTACGTACTTACCGTCTTTAGCAACCAATTGAGCATATCCACCAGCAGCTCTTACCATTGCAGCTCCTTTACCTGGTTTAATCTCAATGTTATGGACTACAGTACCTAATGGAATCTCTCCTAATGGAAGAGCATTTCCAATCTCTGGAGCAACTCCTGATCCAGCCAAGATATCTTGACCAACCTTAAGTTTCTCTGGAGCGATGATGTATCTCTTCTCACCATCTTTGTAGAACAACAACGCAATACGAGCAGTTCTGTTTGGATCGTACTCTATAGCTTTAACGGTAGCAGGTACAGTTTTATCTCTTTTGAAGTCAATAACTCTATACTTCTTCTTATGACCACCGCCAACGTTTCTGACAGTCATACGTCCAGAGTTGTTACGTCCACCTGAACTTTGACCTGAATTCTTAACTTTTGCGATAAGAGACTTTTCAGGAGTCGACTTAGTAATTTCCTCAAACGTAGGAGCGATTCTAAATCGCTGCCCCGGAGTAATTGGTTTTAATTTTCTAACAGCCATTTCTTTCCTTAAATATTACTGTAAAAATCAATAATTTCTCCATCTGCTACTTTAACGATGGCTTTCTTAACAGCGGATTTACGACCTGTCACTAGTCCAGCTTTCGTATATCTTGTAGACTTCTTTCCGTAATAGTTCATAGTATTCACAGAGTCTACTGTAACTCCATACATACTTTCTACGGCTTTCTTTATCTGCAACTTGTTAGCTGATTTTGCCACTTCGAAAGCATATTTACCTTCTTCTGACATACCAGTCATTTTCTCTGTTACAATAGGTTTCTTAAGTATCATGATAATACCTTAGTTAAATTTTTCTTCTATAATTTTAATCGCCCCTTCCACTGCGAACACATTGTCTGCATGTACGATATCGTAAGTATTCAACACCTCAGCCATTACAACCTTCGTGTTTTTAAGATTTCTACTTGACAACAATACATTTTCGTTACCCTCAGTTAACACTATAAGAGATTTCTTATCGGCAACTTTTAGGTTGGAAAGAATAGAAACAAAGTCCTTAGTTTTTGGTGCTTTCAACTCAACAGCATTCAATACTGTAAAAGCACCTTCTTTCACTTTGTAAGAAAGTGCAGACTTTCTTGCTAATTGCTTTTGCTTCTTATTCAACTTGAAGCTATAATCGCGAGGTCTTGGTCCAAAGATACGACCACCTCCTCTAAAGATTGGAGATTTGATACTTCCAGCACGTGCTGTACCAGTACCTTTTTGCTTTTTCAACTTTCTAGTTGAACCAGTGATTTCCCCTCTCTCTTTTGCTTTATGCGTTCCTTGACGTTGTGCAGCTAAATACTGCTTAACATCCAAATAGATCGCGTGATCGTTTGGCTCAATTCCAAACACAGCATCAGACACCTCAACTTTCTTTCCGGTATCCTTACCTTTTGTATCTAAAATTTGTAATTCCATTTTCTTACTTCTCTATAAGGATGGTAGAATTCTTATGACCTGGTATGCTTCCACCTACCACAATAAGATTCTTATCAACATCAACTTTTAATATTTTTAAGTTCTGAACTTTAACACGCTCACCACCCATACGGCCAGCCATTCTCATTCCTTTAAATACTTTAGAAGGCGTAGAAGCGTTACCAATAGAACCTGGTGCTCTTAATCTGTTGTGCTGACCATGCGTAGCCTGTCCAACACCACCAAAGTTGTATCTCTTCACAACTCCTTGAAAACCTTTACCTTTTGAAGTCCCAACTACATCCACAAACTCACCTTCTTCAAAAACGTCCGCTTTCACTTCGTCTCCAAGATTCAAACCTTCAAACCCGCTGAATTCCACCACTTTAGATTTAGGTGATGTACTCGCTTTCTTAAAGTGTCCTTTTAACGCATTGGGAGTATTCTTCTCCTTACGCTCGCCATAAGCCAATTGCACTGCCTCATAGCCATCTGTATCAATGTTCTTAACTTGCGTAACTACGCAAGGACCAACCTCTAATACAGTACAAGGTATGTTCTTGCCTTCCGCATCAAACATACTTGTCATTCCTATTTTTTTACCTATTAATCCTGGCATCTTTATTAATAATTAAGGTATTATTTTACCGCCCGTCAAAAACGGACTGCAAAGGTACAAAAATAAATTGCAACTCTGCAACTAAAATTCACTTTTTAGAA
Organism: Cytophagales bacterium; assembly: GCA_020627945.1. GTDB lineage: Bacteria > Bacteroidota > Bacteroidia > Cytophagales > JAHDFW01 > JAHDFW01. The sequence continues at coordinate 26,148 of JAHDFW010000005.1, read as the reverse complement.
AAAAAAAGAACCTCAATAAAACTTAAGGTTCTTTTATCGACCGAAGTCTTTAAAACTTATTAAACTTTGATCTCAACGTCTACTCCACTAGGCAATTCTAGTTTCATCAACGCGTCAACAGTTTTAGAGCTAGAAGAGAAAATGTCTACTAGTCTTTTATACGTGCATTGTTGAAATTGCTCACGAGATTTTTTGTTTACGTGAGGAGATCTCAATACTGTATAGATTTCTTTTTCAGTTGGTAATGGAATTGGTCCACTTACTACTGCTCCAGTAACCTTAACTGCACGAACGATTTTCTCTGCAGATTTGTCGATCAAACGGTGATCGTAGGATCTTAGTTTTATTCTAATTTTTTGATTCATAACTGTTTTTCAGTAATTCTAATCTTACAATAATTAAGCGGTTACTCCTTTTGCATCTGCAATAACTGCTTCCGCTATGTTCTTTGGTACTGCCTCGTAATGTGAGAAAGTCAAAGAAGCTGTAGCTCTACCTGAAGTAATAGTTCTTAGGTCAGTAATATAACCGAACAATTCAGATAATGGCACATCCGCCTTAATAATTTGAGCACCTCCTTTTGAATCCATTCCTTTCATCAAACCTCTTCTTTTGTTCAAATCACCTGTTACATTACCAGTATATTCATCTGGACTTGCAACTTCTACGGACATCACTGGCTCCAACAATTGAGGACCACATTGTTTTGCTGCCGCTTTGAAACCTAATCTCGCCGCTAATTCAAAAGACAATGCATCAGAATCCACATCATGGAAAGAACCGTGAAACAATCTTACTTTCATAGAGTCGATTGGGAAACCTGCCAAACAACCATTTGACATTGCTTCTTTGAATCCTTTTTCGATTGCTGGGATAAATTCTTTTGGAATTGCTCCACCAACAATTTTGTTTTCGAATTGTAATCCTTCCCCTTCTTCATCTCTTGGTCCAAGCTCAAACTGGATATCAGCAAATTTACCTTTACCACCTGTTTGTTTCTTATAAACCTCTCTATGCTCCATGCTTGAAGTAATATTCTCTTTATAAGCTACCTGAGGAGCTCCCTGATTTACTTCAACCTTAAATTCTCTTTTCAAACGATCCATGATAATATCAAGGTGAAGCTCACCCATACCTCTCATAATTGTTTGACCAGTTTCCTCATCCGTATGTACTCTAAGTGTAGGATCTTCTTCTACCAATTTACCGATAGCAATACCTAACTTATCTGCATCCGCCTGAGTTTTAGGCTCAATTGCATATCCAATTACTGGATCTGGGAAATCCATAGATTCCAATACAATTTTACCATTTTCAGCGCAAAGTGTATCACCAGTTTTAATATCTTTAAAACCAACAACTGCACCAATATCACCTGCTCCTAAGAAATCAATTTGATTTTGCTTATTTGCATGCATTTGGAAAATCCTAGAGATTCTCTCTTTCTTATTTGTTCTTGTATTGAATACATAAGAACCAGAATCCAATTTTCCAGAATAAGCTCTTACGAAACAAAGTCTACCTACAAAAGGATCTGTAGCAATTTTAAAACCTAAACCTGCGAATGGTTCGCTATAATCAGGCTTTCTTAAAATTGTTTCCTCCGTATCTGGGTCAGTTCCTTCGATTCCCTCTCTATCAAGTGGTGAAGGCAATAATTCCATCACGTAATCCAACATAGTTTGAACTCCCTTATTTTTAAAGGCAGAACCACACATCATTGGAACAAATGCTAAATCAATAGTAGCCGCTCTTAACGCTGCAACGATTTCATCGCGAGAAATAGATTCTGGATCTTCGAAGTATTTCTCCATCAACCCTTCATCATACTCTGCAACCGCTTCTACCAAGTTTTCACGATATTCAGCAACCTCATCAATCATATCAGCAGGAATTTCGATTTCTTCGAAAGTCATACCGTTATCCTCTTCATTCCAGATAATAGCCTTGTTTTCAACCAAGTCAACTACACCTCTAAAATCATCTTCAGCACCGATAGGCAACTGTAAAGGAACTGCTTTAGTCCCTAACATATCTTTAACTTGCCCACATACATTAAGGAAGTCTGCACCAGCACGGTCCATTTTATTAACAAATCCTAAACGAGCAACGTTATAATTATCAGCTAATCTCCAGTTAGTTTCAGATTGAGGCTCAACACCATCAACTGCACTAAATAAGAATACTAGACCATCCAAAACACGAAGAGAACGGTTTACCTCAACCGTAAAATCAACGTGACCTGGAGTATCAATAATATTGATATGGTATTCATTATCTTTATAAGGCCAAAAAACAGTAGTTGCAGCAGAAGTAATAGTAATACCTCTTTCCTGCTCCTGCTCCATCCAGTCCATTGTAGCTGCACCATCGTGCACCTCACCAATTTTATGACTTACACCAGCGTAGTAAAGAATACGCTCTGTGGTAGTTGTCTTACCCGCATCAATGTGAGCAGCAATACCAATGTTTCTAGTGTATTTTAAGTCTCTTTTTGCCATTTCAGTTATAAATTAAAATCTAAAGTGTGAGAATGCTTTGTTCGCTTCAGCCATTCTATGCGTATCATCTTTCTTCTTAACAGCAGCACCTTCACCTTTGGATGCAGCGATGATTTCACCAGCCAAACGCTCTACCATAGTTTTTTCGTGACGAGCACGAGCATAACGGATCAGCCACTTCATAGACAAAGAACTTTTTCTTGCCGGACGAACCTCGATAGGCACCTGAAATGTAGCACCACCAACTCTTCTACTTTTCACCTCTACAGATGGAGCAACATTATTTAACGCTTGCTTCCAAGTTTCCATTCCGTCTTCGCTAGTTTTCTCTGCTACCATATCAATAGCACCATAGAAAATACGGTAAGCCAAACTTTTCTTCCCGTCTTTTGTCATGTTATTAACAAAACGAGTTACCAATTGCTCCCCATACTTTGGGTCCGGAAGTAAGATTCTTTTCTTTACGTTACCTTTTCTCATAATTATTTAGCTTTAGGACGTTTAGTTCCATATTTAGAACGTCTTTGCGTTCTCCCTTCAACACCTGTTGTATCCAACGCACCTCTAACCACGTGGTAACGTACACCAGGAACATCTTTTACTCTTCCACCTCTAATTAAGATGATAGAATGCTCCTGTAAATTGTGTCCTTCACCTGGAATATATGCGTTAACCTCTTTTTGGTTAGTTAAACGTACTCTGGCAATCTTACGCATCGCAGAGTTTGGTTTCTTTGGTGTAGTAGTATATACTCTCGTACACACCCCTCTTCGTTGAGGGCAGGAATCCAAAGCAGGAGACTTAGACTTATAAGTCAACTCTTTTCTTCCTTTTCTTACTAATTGCTGAATAGTAGGCATTTAGATTATAATTTATTATACTTTTTCCTCTATAAAAAAAATTCGGACTGCAAAGGTAGAAAAATACCCTTGCAATCCAAAAATTTATTTCTTAAATTATTCAAACTTTTAAGCCTCTCCTACAGAGCCTCCAAAATTCATCGGAAATCCTGCTGGTTCCTGAGTCTCTTTAATTGGTCCGAAGCGCCCCTCAAATCTAGCTAGATTCTCTCCTAGTGCCTTATATAAGCGTTTTGCATGCTCTGGTGTAATCACTATTCGTGACTTCACTTTTGCCTTAGGAGTTCCAGGCATCATCCGAACAAAATCGATCACAAATTCCGAAGAAGAGTGTGCAATCATTGCTAAGTTCACAAAGTGACCTTCCGCTACTTCTTCTGTCAACTCAATGTTGATTTGATTTTCTGGATTTTGCTTTTCTTGACTCATTTCCTAAAAGTTCTATAATTTCTTAATCAACTTTATTGATTATACTCTTTCCATTTTACGAGCTTCTGCAGCTGCTTCCACTTCTTCTTTCTCATTCACGGAAGATACTTCTAGTTCTTGGAAGTGTCTCATACCTGTACCTGCAGGAATCAAGTGACCAACGATCACATTTTCCTTCAATCCAAGTAATCCATCTTCCTTACCTTTAATAGAAGCTTCACTCAATACTTTAGTAGTTTCCTGGAACGAAGCTGCTGAAATAAAGCTTTCTGTACCAAGAGACGCTTGAGTAATACCCTGTAGAGCTTGACGAGATACACATGGAACGGCGTCACGAACCTTCACTGGTTTCATGTCTTTACGTTTCAAGTGAGAGTTCTCATCACGAAGTGTACGGCTAGAAATCAACTGACCTAGTTTCAAGTTTTCAGAATCTCCAGCATCTTCAACAACTTTCATATCAATAATCTTGTCGTTCTCTTCCAATACTTTGATTTTGTGAACAACTTGATTCTCAAGGAAAGTAGTATCACCAGATTCTCTGATTTGTACTTTTTGCATCATTTGACGTACGATTACCTCAATATGCTTATCGTTGATTTTTACACCTTGCAGACGGTATACTTCTTGAATTTCATTTACCAGATACTCTTGTACAGCTGATGGCCCCATGATCTGCAAGATATCCGCAGGAGTAATAGCTCCATCAGATAATGGGCTACCAGACTTAACAAAGTCACCTTCCTGAACTAGGATATGTTTAGAAAGAGATACCATGTACTTCTTCTTAACTCCATCTTTAGCTTCAACAAAGATTTCTCTGTTACCACGCTTGATACCTCCGAAAGAACATACACCGTCAATTTCAGATACAACTGCTGGGTTAGATGGGTTTCTCGCTTCGAATAACTCTGTTACTCTAGGAAGACCACCCGTAATATCACGAGTTTTACCCATTACACGAGCAATCTTAACTAAAGGACGACCAGCTTTGATTTCACCACCATCTTCTACAACAAGGTGAGCTCCTACCGGTAAGTTATAAGACTTAGTTCCTTTAGGTCCAGTTACGTGGATAGCAGGATTTTTAGTCTTATCTCTACTTTCTACAATTACCTTTTCTCTGTGACCAGTTTGTTCATCAGATTCCTCTCTTACAGTAACTCCATCCTCGATCGATTCAAATTCAATTTTACCATCGATTTCAGATAAGATAGCTGCATTATATGGATCCCAACGACAAATCTCTTCACCTTTCTCTATCATCGCTCCATCTTTTACGCTCATAATAGATCCGTAAGGAATATGATTAGAAATTAAAAGGTTTCCTTTATCGTCCATGATACGAATCTCACCAGAACGGTTGATAGCTACATCAACTTTATCTCCTTCGTCTGTAATAGACTTGATGGTTCTTAGTTCGTCGTATTCTACTTTTCCACTAAATTTAGCTTTAATGTTTGCTTCAACAGAAATGTTAGATGCTGTACCACCAACGTGGAACGTACGAAGTGTAAGCTGTGTACCCGGTTCACCAATTGACTGTGCTGCAATTACACCAACTGCATCACCAATTTGCGCCATACGTGCAGTACCAAGGTTACGTCCGTAACAATTTGTACAACATCCACGCTTACTTTCACAAGTCAATACAGATCTAATTTCTACGATCTCAATACTTGTTTCTTCGATTAACTGAGCAACCTCTTCAGTAATTTCTGCTCCCGCTTTAACGATAATCTCGTCTGAAATAGGATCATAAATATCATGAACAGAAGTTCTACCCAAAATTCTATCGAATAATGGTTCTACTACATCTTCGTTATCTTTCAAAGCAGATACCTGAAGTCCTCTAAGAGTACCACAATCTTCTTCCATTACGATAACATCCTGTGCAACGTCAACCAAACGACGAGTAAGGTAACCTGCATCTGCAGTTTTCAATGCTGTATCGGCTAGACCTTTACGAGCACCGTGTGTAGAAATAAAGTACTCAATTACATCAAGTCCTTCTTTAAAGTTGGAAAGAATTGGGTTTTCAATAATCTCACCAATAGAACCTTGTAAACTCTTCTGTGGCTTAGCCATCAAACCTCTCATTCCACCAAGCTGACGAATCTGCTCTCTGGATCCCCTTGCACCTGAGTGCATCATCATAAAGATTCCGTTGAATCCTTGATCATCCTTCTCAAGTTTATCCATTAACGTCTCAGTTAGCTGAGAGTTTACAGATGTCCAGATATCAATTACTTTATTGTAACGCTCGTTATCAGTAATAAGACCCATTTGGTAGTTTTGCCATACAGCATCCACTTCTTTCTTGGCACCTAATACTAATTCATCTTTGTTAATAGGAACCGTAATGTTGTCAAGCCCCATGGATAAACCACCTTGGTATGCGTTCTTATATCCAAGCTCCTTAATTTCATCAAGGAAACGAGCAGTTTCTGCCAATCCTACTTTCTTAGAAATACCAGCAATAATTTGCTGAAGCTTCTTTTTAGTAAGTAGTTCATTAACATAACCAATCTCTTCAGGTACACAAATATTGAAAAGTACACGTCCAGCAACTGTTTCAATAATTTGCTCTTCTAACTCATCATTTTCATTAAGAACATTTGTTCTTAACTTAATATAAGCGTGCTTAGAGATTACTCTTTCGTTAAGCGCAATAATTACCTCTTCAAAGCTATAAAAAGTACGTCCTTCACCCGCTACTACTTCTTCATCCGTCGTACGACGACCTTTAGACAAGTAATAAAGTCCCAATACCATATCCTGAGAAGGTACTGCAATTGGAGCACCATTAGCAGGGTTAAGGATATTGTGAGAAGAAAGCATCAAGATAGAAGCTTCCAATACAGCAGCAGGTCCTAATGGAACGTGTACCGCCATCTGGTCACCATCGAAATCGGCGTTAAATGCAGTACACACTAATGGATGTAACTGAATCGCCTTTCCTTCGATCATCTTTGGCTGGAAAGCCTGAATACCTAAACGGTGAAGTGTAGGAGCACGGTTTAGTAGTACTGGATGTCCTTTCATTACATTTTCAAGGATGTCCCATACCACAGGCTCTTTACGATCTACTAATTTCTTAGCTGATTTTACCGTTTTAACGATACCTCTTTCAATAAGCTTTCTAATGATAAATGGTTTGAACAACTCCGCAGCCATGTCTTTAGGTAGACCACACTCATGAAGTTTCAACTCTGGTCCTACTACAATTACAGAACGACCTGAGTAATCAACCCTTTTACCAAGTAAGTTTTGACGGAAACGACCTTGCTTACCTTTAAGCATGTCACTTAAAGATTTCAATGCTCTGTTACCATCAGCTTTTACCGCATTTACTTTTCTTGAGTTATCAAATAATGAATCAACCGCTTCTTGAAGCATACGCTTTTCGTTTCTCAAGATTACTTCAGGAGCTTTAATATCCAAAAGTCTCTTAAGACGGTTGTTTCTAATAATAACTCTACGGTAAAGATCGTTCAAATCAGAAGTTGCGAAACGACCACCATCTAAAGGTACTAACGGACGTAATTCTGGTGGAATTACTGGTACCATTTTAATGATCATCCATTCTGGCTTGTTTTCAATACGATCTTGTGCATCACGGAATCCTTCAACCACACCAAGACGCTTAAGCGCTTCAGTTTTACGTTGCTGAGAAGTTTCGTTTGCAGCTTTGTGTCTCAATTCATAAGACAATGAATTTAGGTCCAAACGAGCTAATAGCATTTCTAATGCTTCTGCTCCCATCTTAGCGATGAATTTGTTTGGATCATCGTTGTCTAATGCTTGATTTTCACGTGGAAGTTTATCAATGATATCAAGGTACTCCTCTTCAGTAAGGAAGTCCATATGAACAATTCCTTCTTCCTCCATAATACCTGGTTGAATTACTACGTATCTCTCGTAGTAAATAATCATATCCAGTTTTTTAGTTGGTAGACCAAGAAGGTAACCAATCTTATTTGGAAGCGTACGGAAGTACCAGATGTGAGCTACAGGAACTACTAATTCGATGTGCCCCATACGATCTCTACGTACTTTCTTCTCTGTTACCTCAACACCACATCTGTCACAAATAATTCCTTTGTAACGAATTCTCTTGTATTTTCCACAATGACATTCCCAGTCCTTAGTAGGACCAAAGATTCTTTCACAGAACAATCCTCCCATTTCTGGTTTGTAGGTTCTGTAGTTAATTGTTTCTGGCTTTATAACTTCCCCATGAGATCTCTCCAAAATTTGTTCTGGAGAAGCCAGGCTAATAGTAACCTTGGAAAAGTCGTTGCTCAGTTTTTTGTTTCTAGCAAATGCCATATAAATGAGATTCTAAAGTCAAAAATTAATTTAAAGTAAGTTCCAGTGCCAATCCTCTTAATTCATGTACCAATACATTGAATGATTCAGGAATATTTGGTTTTGGCATGGTTTCACCTTTTACGATGGCCTCATAGGTCTTAGCTCTACCTATCACGTCATCCGACTTCACAGTCAAGATTTCTTGCAATACGTTAGCAGCACCAAATGCTTCAAGAGCCCAAACCTCCATCTCACCAAAACGCTGACCACCAAACTGAGCTTTACCACCCAATGGTTGTTGTGTAATCAACGAGTAAGGTCCGATAGAACGAGCATGCATCTTATCATCGATCATATGTCCTAGTTTCAGCATGTAAATCACACCAACTGTTACTTTTTGATCGAATCTTTCACCTGTTAATCCATCATATAGATAAGTACGACCAGCATAAGGAAGATCAGCTGCTTCCAATTCTTTGTCTACTTGCTCCTCAGAAGCACCATCAAAGATTGGTGTTGCATATTTCTTACCTAATTTTAAACCAGCCCATCCAAGAATGGTCTCGTATAACTGCCCAATATTCATACGCGAAGGTACACCAAGTGGGTTAAGTACGATATCTACTGGACTTCCATCTTTAAGGAATGGCATATCTTCTTCACGAACAATTTTGGCTACTACACCTTTGTTACCGTGACGACCCGCCATCTTATCACCTACTTTCAATTTACGTTTCTTACCTACGTAAACTTTAGCTAACTGTACAATACCAGCTGGCAATTCATCACCAACTTCTAGTGCATAACGTTTACGCTTAAATTCAGCAGTAATTTCGTTACGCTCCCACAAGAAGTTCTTGATCAGTTTTTGAATCATGCCGTTAAGGCGATCATCTCCTACCCAACTGTCCGTAATAACGTCAGCGATCAAGTTTGTTTCTTCAGGTACGTTTAAGTTGCTTTCGTCTCTGTAAATATTTGACGCTGGGAATAAGTTTTCAGTAATGTTTCTACCAGAGAATTTAACTCCCTTAGCTAAGATTACATCACCAAATTTGTGCTTAATTCCCTCACATGTCTGACCATCCACAAGTGTAACAAGCTTTTCGACCATTTTACTCTTAAGAGTTACTAACTCTTTAGAATAACTAATCTTAAGTTCATTTACTTCTTTCTTAGCCTGAGCACGTAATATTTTATCCTTTTTAGGACGTGAGAACAATTTAGTATCGATTACTACACCTTTCAAAGAAGGAGGTGCTTTTAAAGAAGCATCTTTTACGTCTCCAGCTTTATCTCCAAAAATTGCTCTTAAAAGCTTTTCTTCTGGAGTTGGATCCGTTTCTCCTTTAGGAGTAATCTTACCAATAAGGATGTCTCCATCTCTTACATAAGCACCTTCACGAACAATTCCGTTCTCATTCAAATGCTTAACTGCCTCTTCACTTACGTTAGGAATTTCTGGAGTTAACTCTTCTTCACCTCTTTTCGTTTCACGAACTTCCATTTCGAACTCATCGATATGAATAGAAGTGTAGATATCGTCTTTAACAACTTTCTCAGAAATTACAATCGCATCCTCAAAGTTATATCCTTGCCAAGGCATGAAGGCAACCAACATGTTTTTACCAATTGCCAATTCTCCTTGCTCAGTTGAATAACCTTCACAAAGAGGTTCACCTTTACCAACACGTTGTCCAGTCTTAACGATTGGAGTTTGGTTGATACAGGTACCCTGGTTAGTTCTTTTAAACTTAATTAGTTTATAAGTAATGTCTCTGCCTCTGAAGCTAGTAAAATCATCATCGTCAGAACGATCATACTCTACAATAATCTTCTTAGCATCAACATAAATAACTTCACCATCTCCTTCTGCAAGGATAATCGCTCCAGAATCAAGTGCTGCACGCTCCTCAATACCAGTTCCCACAATAGGAGCTTCTGGTTTCAATAAAGGTACCGCTTGACGTTGCATGTTCGATCCCATTAAAGCACGGTTTGCATCATCATGCTCAAGGAATGGAATTAAAGATGCAGCTACAGATACGATTTGGTTTGGAGCAACATCCATATATGAATAGCTATTTGGCTCCAATACTGGGAAGTCACCTTCGAAACGACCTTTAACTTTATCAGCTGTGAATTTACCTTTACTATCAAGCGTAGCAGATGCCTGTGCAATGTAATGAGTATCTTCTTCTTCCGCTGTTAAGTATTCGATTCCTTCTTTACCTGCAACAACACCTTTTTCAACTTTTCTATATGGAGTTTCGATGAATCCCATTTTGTTGATACGAGCGTGTACACTTAACGAAGAAATAAGACCAATGTTCGGCCCTTCCGGAGTTTCAATAGTACAAAGACGACCATAGTGAGTGTAGTGAACATCACGAACCTCAAAACCTGCTCTTTCACGAGAAAGACCACCTGGTCCAAGTGCCGATACTCTACGTTTGTGTGTAACCTCCGCTAATGGATTCGTTTGATCCATAAACTGAGATAACTGGTTTGTTCCAAAGAACGAATTAATAACAGAAGAAAGAGTACGAGCGTTGATCAAATCAACTGGCTTGTAATCTTCATTATCACGAACGTTCATACGTTCACGAATTGTTCTTGCCAAACGAGCCAAACCTACACCGAACTGAGAATATAACTGCTCACCTACTGTACGAATACGTCTGTTGCTTAAGTGATCAATATCATCTACTAATGCTTTAGAGTTGATAAGACCAATCAAATATTTCATGATCGAAATGATATCGTCATTCGTAAGAACTCGGATTCCCATATCGATATCATGTCCTAATTTTTTGTTGATTCTATAACGACCAACTTCTCCAAGATCATAACGTTTATCACTGAAGAATAACTTTTGAATTACGTCTCTTGCTGTTTCAACATCAGGAGCTTCAGTATTACGAAGTTGACGATAGATTTGCTCTACCGCTTCTTTCTCAGAGTTTGAGTTATCTTTTTGAAGCGTGTTATAAATAATAGTGTAATCACCAATATTTATATCGTTTCTGTGAAGAATAATAGAAGTAGTTCCAGACTCAAGAATCAATTCGATATCTTCAGTTTGGATCTCACTATCACGCTCAAGAATTACCTCATTACGATCAATAGATACAACCTCACCAGTATCTTCATCTACGAAATCTTCTGTCCAAGTTCTAAGAACTCTTGCAGCTAGTTTTCTACCTACAACTTTCTTAAGCTCAGTTTTATTCGCTTTTACCTCTTCAGATAATTCGAAGATATCTAGAATTTGCTTATCCGACCCGTAACCAATTGCACGAAGCAAAGTAGTTACTGGGAATTTTTTCTTACGATCGATGTAAGCATACATTACGTTGTTTACATCCGTTGCAAATTCAATCCAAGATCCTTTGAAAGGAATAATTCTCGCAGAATACAATTTAGTACCATTGGTATGCTTACTTTGACCGAAGAATACCCCTGGAGATCTGTGTAACTGCGAAACAACCACACGTTCTGCTCCGTTTACCACGAACGAACCTTGGTTGGTCATGTATGGAATGTTTCCTAAGAATACTTCCTGCTCGATAGTTTCGAAATCTTCATTTTCTTTATCGTTACAAAGTAATCTTAATTTTACTTTCAACGGTACAGAATAAGTAAGACCACGATCTACACATTCATCCACTGAGTATTTTGGTGGATCAACATGATAATCTACAAACTCTAGAACAAAGTTTTCTCTAGAATCTGCGATAGGAAAGTTTTCCTGGAATACTTTGAATAGTCCCTGCTCCTTTTTCTCGCTTGCTGGGGTATCCATTTGGAAGAAGTCATAAAACGACTTCACCTGAATATCCAAAAAATGTGGATATTGTATAATTTGCTTCGTTGAAGCAAAGTTTACTCTTTTGTTTTTATTTGACGTTGCCAATTTAATAAGGATTTAGCGTTAAAAGAATAAATTGTAATTGCGTATATACACAATTGCCTAAAGACCGGATGGAATACTGGAGTACCCACCTGGTCTTTAGGTTTAATTTGCTTAAACTGTGAGAGCCTTACTTAAGCTCAACCTCAGCTCCTGCTTCTTCTAACTGCTTCTTCAATCCTTCAGCTTCGTCCTTAGGAATACCTTCTTTAATTGGACTTGGTGCTCCATCAACAACTTCTTTTGCCTCTTTAAGACCAAGACCTGTTAATTCTTTTACTAACTTAACAACAGCCAATTTAGCTCCACCTGGTGACTTCAAAATCACGTCGAAAGAATCTTTTTCTTCCGCAGCACCTTCTCCGCCAGCTCCTCCTGCTACCATTACTGGTGCAGCTGCAGCTGCAGGCTCGATACCGTGAGTTTCCTTAAGGTACTCAGCTAATTCGTTTACTTCTTTTACCGTAAGATCTACTAACTGATCTCCTAGCGCTTTTACATCTGCCATTTTATTAAAATTTAAATAATTCTCAAATATTAACTTACTACTATACTACTTTTTTAATGTATTGGTGATCTATAAGATTAACCTCTTTCTTCTAGAGTCTTCACCAATCCTGCAATTGTATTTCCACCACTCTGAAGTGCAGAAATAACGTTCTTCGCAGGAGACTGAAGTAATCCAATAACATCTCCAATAAGTTCCTTCTTGGACTTAAGGTTACTTAATGCCTCAACATGCTCATCTCCAACATAAATGTCAGATTGGATGTAAGCTGCCTTCATAATAGGCTTTGGGTTACCATCCTTACGGAATTTTTTAATTGCTTTTGCCGGAGCATTAGCTACCTCAGGTGAGAAAATAATACCTGAAGCTCCTTTTAAGATCTCCTCCATTTCTGAAGTATCAGATTCAAGAGTCTCTAATGCTTTTCTAATTAAAGTGTTTTTAAACACTTTATACTCCAATCCTTCGCTGAAGCACAAACCTCTAAATTTGTTGATTGCGTCAACAGTTAAATCTGCTGTGTCTGCGATATAGAAGTTTGGACAATTACTAAGCTTTTCACTAAGCTCACCAACTATTTGTACTTTTTCTTCTCTAGTCATGGCTACAATATTATTATAATCCCAATACGGAATTTTTATCCACAGAAATGCCCGGGCTCATAGTGCTGGACATTGAAATACTCTTAAAATAAGTTCCTTTTGCAGAAGCTGGTTTCATTCTTGAAAGAGTTTGCAACATTTCAGTAGCGTTCTCTTTGATTTGATCTTGAGAGAAAGAAGCTCTCCCAACACTTACGTGAATAATACCAGTCTTATCAACTTTAAAGTCAATTTTACCTGCTTTCACCTCTTTTACTGCCTTAGCAACATCAGGAGTAACTGTACCTGATTTTGGGTTTGGCATAAGGTTACGTGGTCCAAGGATACGACCTAGTCTACCGATTTTAGCCATTACAGCTGGCATAGTGATGATAACATCAACATCTGTCCATCCACCTGAAATTTTCTCGATATACTCATCCAAACCTACGTAGTCTGCACCTGCATCTTTTGCTTCTTGCTCTTTGTCTGGAGTACATAAAACTAATACTTTAGTTTCCTTACCAGTTCCATGAGGCAATACTGCTACTCCTCTAACCATTTGGTCTGCTTTACGAGGATCAACTCCAAGTCTAACATCAAGGTCCACAGAAGCGTCGAACTTCGTAGTTGTAATTTTCTTTACTATTTCAGAAGCTTGATCAAGGCTATATACTTCCTCTACGTTAAATGCTTCTAATGCTTTCTTTCTATTCTTTGATAGTGCCATTTTCTTCTAATTCTTAGGCTTCCCAAGGAGCAGTTCCACTTACAGTTAATCCCATGCTACGAGCAGTACCCGCTACCATTTTCATACCTGATTCAATTGTAAATGCATTCAAGTCAGGCATTTTAGTTTCAGCGATGTCGCGAACGTCATCCCAACTAACACTTCCTATTTTCTGACGGTTAGGTACACCTGAACCTTTTTTCTTCTTCGATTTCTCTAACAACAATACTGCTGCAGGAGGGGTTTTAATTACGAAGTCGAACGACTTGTCTGCGAAAATTGTAACCAAAACTGGTAACAATTGACCTTGTTTCTCCTGAGTACGAGCGTTAAACTGCTTACAGAAGTCCATGATGTTAAGTCCTTTCGCACCTAACGCTGGTCCTACTGGTGGAGAAGGGTTTGCTTGACCTCCTCTTACCTGCAACTTAAGATATCCAGATATTTCCTTTGCCATTAGTGTATTATCTTAATTGTTACTGGTGACATTTATCACCTAAACATTTATTACTATTAACTTTCTTTTTCTACTTGCATGAAGTTCAACTCTACTGGTGTATTTCTTCCAAAAATCTTCACCATTACGTTCAACTTCTTCTTTTCTTCAAACACCTCTTCGATTGTTCCTGAGAAACCACTGAAAGGACCATCCATCACTTTCACCATTTCTCCAACCATATAAGGCGTTACTAAGTCTTCTTCAAACTCTTCAATCTCATCTACTTTTCCTAAGATTCGATTTACTTCCGAAGCTCTTAAAGGCTCTGGACGTTTAGAGTTTTTATTGTGTGTTAGAAATCCTAACACATTAGGCACGTTTGTAATTATGTGCTCTACTTCAGGGTGATCAAGGTCTGCATTGATCAAGATATAACCTGGAAAGAAATTTCTTTCTCTCACCTTCTTTTTCCCAGCCCTCATTTCATATACCTTCTCAGTAGGGATCAATACTTGAGGAACTACCTCCAACAAGCCTTCTTTAGCAAGCTCGCTTTCCAGATACATTTTAGTCTTCTTCTCCTTCCCTCCGATAGAGCGAAGAACATACCATTTCAATTCTCCCATATCTATCTCCTACTTAATTGTATCGTATATCAATCCCATTACATTACTTGCCCCTCCATCAATAACCCACAACAACAACGCAAAAACTATAGTACCTACAACAACCAATACAGAGCTGGCTCTCAACTCTTTAAATGTTGGCCAAGACACCTTATGAACCATTTCGTTATAAGACTCTCTTAAGCTATCTACTATCTTCGACATACTGTTATTTTCAATTGCACGGGTGGTAAGATTCGAACTCACGACCTTTGGTTTTGGAGACCACTGCTCTACCAGCTGAGCTACACCCGTAAAACCCACGCCCCAAAACGGAGCGCAAAGGTATAAGTTTTTTATTAGAAAACAAAAGCGTTCTTAAAAAATTTCAAGAACGCTTTTCGTGTTTAAACTTAAACTTTTTACTCGATGATCTCAGTTACCTGACCAGCACCTACTGTTCTACCACCCTCACGGATTGCGAAACGTAGACCTTTCTCAAGAGCAACTGTGTTGATCAACTCTACAGTGATAGAAACGTTATCACCAGGCATTACCATCTCAACACCGTCTGGTAAGAAAATCTCACCTGTTACGTCAGTTGTACGTACGTAGAACTGTGGACGATATTTGTTAAAGAATGGAGTGTGACGACCACCTTCCTCTTTAGAAAGACAGTACACCTCAGCCTTAAACTTTTTATGAGGAGTTACAGAACCTGGCTTACAGATTACCATACCTCTCTTGATGTCAGCTTTATCGATACCTCTTAAAAGAAGACCAACGTTATCACCAGCTTCACCTCTATCTAAGATCTTTCTAAACATCTCTACACCTGTGATAGTAGACTTCATGTCTTCAGCTCCCATTCCTAGGATATCTACAGGATCACCAGAGTTGATTACACCTCTCTCGATTCTACCAGTAGCAACAGTACCACGACCAGTAATAGAGAATACGTCCTCAACAGGCATCAAGAAATCAAGATCTACAAGACGCTCTGGAATTGGAATGTGAGCATCTACTGCATCCATCAACTCCATAACAGTGTCTACCCACTTAGGCTCACCATTCAATCCACCAAGTGCAGAACCTTGAATAACTGGAATGTTATCTCCATCAAACTCGTAGAAAGAAAGAAGTTCTCTTACTTCCATTTCAACAAGCTCCAATAATTCAGGATCGTCTACCATATCCACTTTATTCATGAATACAACAAGAGCAGGTACACCTACCTGACGAGCAAGAAGAATGTGCTCTCTAGTCTGAGGCATTGGACCGTCAGTTGCAGCTACTACAAGAATAGCTCCATCCATTTGAGCAGCACCAGTTACCATGTTCTTTACGTAATCGGCGTGACCTGGACAGTCAACGTGTGCGTAGTGACGAGTTTCAGTCGTGTACTCAACGTGAGAAGTATTAATTGTAATACCTCTTTCTTTTTCTTCAGGTGCGTTATCAATTGTATCGAAATCTCTTTGCTCAGAAAGGCCTTTAGAAGCCAATACAGTTGTAATTGCAGCTGTCAACGTAGTTTTACCGTGGTCAACGTGACCAATCGTACCAATGTTCAAATGTTCTTTGGAACGATCAAAATTCTCTTTAGCCATGTTTGAAAGAATTTAATTATTATTTACAAAATCAAGTTACTATATTATTGAGCCAATGAGGGGAATTGAACCCCTGACCTCTTCCTTACCAAGGAAACGCTCTACCCCTGAGCTACATCGGCTTTCTAATGTTATTCAAAAAACCTAAGCAAATTCGGCATTTCCGAATTATAAGGTAAGAGTTGCTCATCGACATTTACAAAACCACAAGTCTTATAAACATCTTTTAAAATAAAAAAAGAGCGGGAGACGAGGTTCGAACTCGCGACCCTCAGCTTGGAAGGCTGATGCTCTACCAACTGAGCTACTCCCGCTTTTAATATTTTTCTTTATTCTACTCTGTGGGGAAAGCAGGATTCGAACCTACGAAGGCGTAGCCAACAGATTTACAGTCTGTCCTCGTTGACCGCTTGAGTATTTCCCCAAAACTTTTCAAATAAAATCAAATTTGAAAAAGAACTTCCCCCTTGATTATCTCTAAAGGGAGTGCAAAAGTATTTCAAATATTTTAATTGGCAAAACAATTTGAAAAAAAAATTTAAAACTTCAGTTTTTACTCAAGTTTACAAGCCTAAAACCTCTAATAAAAGGAACCTTAATATGTCGTGAAATTTAACTAAATTGCGCCCTGAAGCCATTAAACAAGTTTTTTTTATGAAAAGGTTAGGAATCATTATCTACGTAATTTTATTAGCTTCAAATTATTCGCTAGGCCAATCGAAATTTAAGAATAGTACATTTAGTTCTGTAATCAGTGCTACTTGCCCTTATGATGATTCTATTCAAATTCAGAAATACGAAGATTGGTATTTGTATCAAACCTTAAATAATAAATGGAATGGCATTGAAGATAGTTCGATTTGTATTACTATGGACTTTACTGGAAGCATCATTTTGGATTCTCTCGATTTATCTAAACCACTCTTTTTAAGATATCAACCTGAGGATGGACCAGAAATAATTGAACTACAAGCTAACGAACTATATTCCGTAATTGCTACGGCAAGAACAAATCTTACTTCAGGTTTAGTTGACTTGAATCATTCTTACCCAGTGGATAGTGTTACTAGACATTCCGTAGTACTACGTTATCCTGATAGTACTGGAACTGATACTTTACGTACGGTATTCAACTACCCTCTTGATACTGGGTTTGCAGATTACATTACTAAAGAACAGTGTGTTCCTACTCAAAAATTCGACTTCAATGAAATTGAAAATGTATTCTTCCAAATAAATTTTAATCAAGCCGATTCGTTAGACTCTCTAGACTATCTTGAATTCTCCCAAATCGAATGGAATAGAGAGTTATATACACACGGACTGTTCCCTAGCAATATTAATGATTACAGATCAGGAAACTCTTATAATTTATATGAAGGAGAAAACTACCTTGTGCTGCACCGTGGAGGATATCCTTCTGCAAACGATATTTGGTACATAGATTTAGAACCAAACCAAACTTCTTCAACTCCACTGGATATTTACTTTAATGTTAAACCTTATACTCATCTATCTTTTCAAACTTTCACAGAGTTTAGACCAAGTTTTGTGAACGGAAGTGACTCTACCAGACATAATTTAATTTTTAATAATAATGGTGGTGACATTTGCTTGTATTGGGTTATTGACATGCGAATAAGAAATGGTAATACTTTTAATCATAAGGACGGACAAATTCATTTCGGTGACAATCGATCTTGCATAATGTTTGATTCAGGCTCAAAACTTAAAATTGAAGATGGGGCATATCTTAGTATTGGAGCAAGTGGTCAAGGAATGTTTGCATTAAAGCCAGGCATGAAATTAGAAATGGGCAATGACGCTTCGTTAGGAATAAATAATAAAATTATGCTCATTAAGGAATATGAACGTCAGGCTAATGTACAGCTCATATTAAGGGAAGGGAATCATTTAGAATTAAAGAAGCAAGCAACAATAGGTTTTGCTGGTTTTAGTAAACCTGAAGACAAATTGGAAATAGTTTTGGATGGAGGAACTGTAGATATGTCTGAATTAGCTCCCGAGGAACAAAGTAAAATTGAAATCAAGACATTAATTCGAACTCCTAATCTTAACGAAACAAATTTCAAAATAGACCAACTGTTTACTTCAGCTCATAACGTGGTATATGAGATTACGTCTGATGTGGACCAAGTTCTCACCTATAATCTCTTTGGGATTGACGGCAGGACTTTAGAAACTGAATCATTGCATGTGTTAAAAGGTAAAAACCTGTTTCAAGCCTCAACGTCAGACTTAAAAACAGGTCTCTATCTAGTTTCTTTTAAAGAAGTAGGTGGTCGAAATATTACCGCAAAATTTATGAAGCGATAATTATTTTACTGCAACACAACTAATTTCAACATTCACGCTTTTTGGTAGACAGCTAACTTCTACTGTTTCTCTTGCTGGAAAATCTGATTCGAAGTAACGAGCATAAACCTCATTGATCCTTGAGAAATTTCCCATGTCACTAATGAATATGGAAGTTTTAATGATATTGGAGTAATCCATATCTGCCGCCTTAAGAACAAACCCTAAGTTTGTCATTACCATTTCGGTTTCTTTTTCAATAGTGTCCATTACAAGACTGTCTGTGTAAGCGTCAATTGCGATCTGTCCAGATACGTATAACGTATTATCCACAAGTACTGCCTGATTATAAGGACCTATAGGAGCAGGTGCCTCTTTCGTAAAAATGATCTGTTTCATTATTTTATTTTCTGGTTATAATAAAGAATCTACCAGATACAAAGGAAAACGAAATGTAGAGATTAACCAAGAATTAGTTTCTGTCCTGGTTTAATTTTGTTGTCTTTCAGGTTATTGAGCCTCTTAAGTTGTTCTGGAGTAACATCCTTATATTTTCTGGAAATATCCCAAAGAGTGTCTCCTGGCTGAACAATATGAGTTTTCGAATTAGGCATAGGAATGGGGTTAGTATTTTTCGCAACACTCTGAGCAGGTGGAGAATAATTAGTCCCTTTCCAAACTGTAATCCGCTGCCCTATTCTAATTGTATTGCCCGAAATACCATTCCACTTTCTAAGATCTCGAATTGAGACACCATAACGATTAGCTATTTTACCAAGGTACTCTCCGCTTTTAACTCGATGAACTATTTTCTGTTTACCTCCTCCCGAAGGTTTATTTTCAACTACATATACTGGAACGACATTATCTCGTTGACGACACGAATCCATTATCTCACAATTTCTTGATATAAAATCCAACGAAGCTTCGCTTGGTAATTTCAACTCATATTCAGCACCTGCAGGAATATAGTGGAATTTTAATGTCCCGTTTAATTTCTGAACATCTTCGAAGCAAAGGTCTAGCATTTTACATAGAGTATCCAAATTGCAATACTCATTGATTTCATAAACCTCATACTCTGGCAAAAATTCAATTTTATCTGGATACAGGTTATACATTTCATTAAACTTCATAGCATACATAATGGCCATGAACTGAGGCACGTAACCTCTGGTTTCACGAGGTAGATATTTATATACCTTCCAAAAATCTTTGCTATAACCAGACTTTCTACGTGCTTTTGAAACATTACCTGGGCCACAATTATAAGCAGCAATAGCATAGCGCCAATCCCCAAACTTATTGTATAGACTCAATAAATACTTACATGCCGCTTCGGTTGCTTTTTCCGGATCATATCGTTCATCAAAGTATTTATCCACTTTGAGTCCCATCATTCGACCTGTACTTGGAATAAATTGCCAAAGACCTACTGCACCTGCATTAGACCTTGCGCGTGGATTTAAACCTGACTCAACAATGGAAAGATATTTAAGTTCATCTGGGATACCTGCCTCTTTCAACTTCTTTTCGAACATAGGAAAGAAAAGTTCCTTACGTTCTTGCATGGTACGAATGTAACTACGCTTACGAACCGTGAAATAATTAATGAAGCCGCCGGTATATCCATTATAAGTTAGCGGAACTTTATTTTCAATACTATCAAGTTGATCTGTAATTTCAGCTATAGTGAAAAATGCTAATTCGTCTGCAAGGCTATCGCAAGCAACTATCTCTTCATCAAGAGCTAGATTTAAAGTGCTGTCTTGAACTTGCCCAATAGCAGTACCAAACAGCATAATACATAGTAATATGCTTAACGTTTCTTTCCTCATTAGAATATTAACGGACAAAATGGATTTTGGTTGTCGAAAAGATCAAAAATTTGACCCAATATCGCAGAAAAGCACAACGATAACAACATTTTATTGAAGCATTTTAATTTGGGTCAATTACCAACCACTTTTAAATAACCACCTTGCCCCTTTCATACCACATTTTTGGTATTGATTATAACTCAATTCGACTTGCTCCTCAATGTACGCTGCTGACCGTAATTGTATCCATGAATTAAGTAAAGCTTCCAACACATACCCTTCTGGAGCCATCAAACCTCTTGTAGTTAATAACGGGTATACTTGGGCCTTAAGAAAATATGGCTTGAAATATTCATATGAAACACATCCGATAACCGCTACTTCTTTGCTTTTAGTACTAGGTTTATAATAGATGGGATCTAAATCTGGATAATCCATTAATCCGTTATGGCCATTAAAAACTACTAAATCGGATTTCAACGTTCCAGTTAGTCCAGCTGATTCATTCAGAAAATCTTTGAGACAGGACTCCATTCGATCTCCTCTATAGGCATCTAATACAATTTTTACGGGGGCAGAATCGGAAGTAGAACCGTGCAATACAATTCTTTCAAGCACATTGGGGTTGGATGGATTTGAAGAAGACACCAACCTATAATTTGCTGACTTAATAAGTCTGGTTTTAACTCCATACATAGCTCCCCAATACAAATTATTCTTAAGGTCTAATCCATTTCCCAAAGTTCTAGACACTGGGACAATACCTTGATTATCATTATCACAAAGTGGTACAAATACGTGCACTAGTAAAGTATCTCCATTCTGTGATTTCCTTGTTAAATTTTTCAGAAGAGATTCTCGGGCAATTTGGGCGTAAGTATTAAACCCAAATAAGAATATTATAATCGAAATAAGTAGTCGTTTCATGCCTCCATAACGAGAAGGCTATTGAATTGTTACAACTTAGATAACGTGAGTTCGGGATAAGAATTTTGTCGGAGTTCTTATCCTGAACTCACGTTAGATAGAATCTACCGCTGTACTTTCTTCAGTTAAGGGTTCCGCTACCGAATCAATATCGAGTATTTCGGTTTCAACACTATCTGAATAAGTAGAATCAGAAGCAGGCATTTCATCGTTTAAATCACGATACTTAGGAATTTTTATAAAGTACGAATTTCCCTCCTCGTTCGGTAGTTTATTCGAAGTTAACCAAGGATTAGCCAACCTAAAAGACTTATAAGTTAATTCAAATTGATGAGCAAAAGTTACCAAATCGTTGATGGACGTGTCTACACGCACCTCATCATAAGGTTCATTACTATAGCGTTGTAATTTAGGGATATGAAAACCGTATTTTTCAGGTTTATTCATAATTTCCTTAAGCGCAACTATTCTAAACACATAATGTGACGTTTCCCTATTCAACCTAAGATCGTAGTAGGAAGTAACTCTTTGTTTTTTCTGCGCTTTTTTGAATGCATTCAGACCTCGGTTATATGATGCAGCTACGTTAGTCCAATTCCCCAATTCCTTGTACATGCTTTTAAGATACTTGCATGCCGCATGTGTTGCTTTCTCAACGTGCATTCTCTCATCAATTACTGGCTGACCATAATCATCGGTTAAAGCACTAATTTCTAATCCAAACTCACGCCCCGTAGGTTTCATAAACTGCCAAAATCCAACTGCACCAGCAGGGGAAGTAACATTCTGCAAATTACTTTCTGCGACTGCCACGTATTTGAAATCATCAGGGATTCCATAGCCCTTTAAAATCTTGCTAATCATCGGAAAATACTGATTAGCCCTTTTTATGGTAACTATGGTAGACGAATGATAAAATGTGTTACGATGAATTTCTTCGTCCAGTCTTTTTAAAATATCGGGCTGATGAACAGGAACAGGTTCTCCTGCAAAATTCACATTCTTGGGTATATCTACAGAGTAGATTTGATATTGCGACTGTTGATGAACTGTAAGGTTTTTACTCATCAGTTCCGCCTTATCCATTTTGTATGCGAAGTACGCTATCGTTGCTCCAAAGATCAAACCTATGATCAATGTTAGAATGAACAGTTCTTTTTTATTCATTAACGACTCCACTCAATTTTGTTTAAATAGAAAAAAGCCTTTTAATCTCCGGAACTGGTTCAAAAAAGGCCTTAATTTTTCAATTAGAAGTTTGGCGACAATAAATACTGATTGTAGAAATCATCGATTACTTTAACTGCTTCTTCGGCAGTATCTACCATTTTCATTAGATCTAAATCTTCTGGACTAATGTTATGCTCTTCATCAAGCATTACTTCCTTAACCCATTTCATAAGACCTTCCCAATAAGATTTACCAACTAATACAATTGGAAACTCCCCTACTTTCTTAGTTTGTATCAACGTAATTGCTTCAAACAACTCGTCTAGTGTTCCAAATCCACCAGGCATTACAATGAATCCTTGAGCGTATTTCATGAACATTACTTTACGAACAAAGAAATAGTCGAAGTTGATCAATTTGTCTGAGTCAATGTATTGATTATTAAATTGCTCAAATGGAAGCTCAATATTTAATCCTACTGATTTTCCATTTTCTGCACGAGCTCCTTTATTACCAGCTTCCATAATACCAGGTCCACCACCTGTAATTACACCATACCCATGACGAACAAGCATAGAAGCAATCTCCTCTGCCATTTTATAATATTTATGATCTGATTTTGTTCTTGCCGAACCAAAAATTGAAACACAAGGTCCAATTTTGGATAAAGTTTCAAACCCCTCTACAAATTCTGACATAACCTTAAAAATCTGCCAAGAATCTTTAGTTTTAATATCGTTCCAATCCTTTTCCTTAAACGCGTTCTTTATTTTATTATCCTCTTCGTTTGCCATTCTTTTAATTTTTGTTCTACATTTGAAAAACAGCCTAAATATACATTAAAAACAACGGTTTAGTTCAAATTTTAGTGAATAAAAATGTATAATTAGGATATATTTTCGATAGAGTTATGGAAATAAATTTCTTCAAATATCAAGGAACTGGAAATGATTTTATTATCGTCGATAATAGGACCAATTTCTTTGATCAAAGCCCTGAGTTAATTCAAAAAATGTGCGATCGTAAATTCGGTATTGGATCAGACGGATTGATTCTAATAGAAAAAGATGATCAATATAATTCAGACTTCTCCATGAATTTTTACAATCCTGATGCTTCTCAAAGTTTTTGTGGGAATGGGAGTCGAGCAGCAATAGCCTTTTGTGTTGAGCATTTGAATTTTAAACGTGAGCACCTCAACTTCCTAGCAATAGATGGTTTGCATCAAGGAGATTATAGTACCGACCATTCTGGTTTTGGCTACGTTAAAATAAAAATGAACGATGTAGGAAGTATAGATCAAATCAATGAAGATTATTACCTAAACACAGGCTCTCCTCATTACGTCCGGATGGTAGAAAATGTCAACGAATATAATCTCATAAATTTTGGGAGAGAGATTCGATATCATGAACGCTTTAACCATCAAAACGGAACAAATGTAAATATCGTTGAAGCAGTAAATTCTAATGAGTTTAAAATGCGCACCTATGAACGAGGAGTTGAAGATGAGACTCTTTCTTGTGGTACGGGAGTAACAGCTTGCTCATTGGTTTATGGCCAAATACACGGAAGCAACGAAATAAACGTAAATACCAAAGGTGGGCAACTAAAAGTTTTATTCAAGTATTCCAATGACGGGTTTTCAAATATTTGGCTATGTGGACCAGCTAAACAAGTTTTCAACGGTATATTCAAACAAGCGTAATGGCAAATCAAGAAATTCAACTTCGTGCATTAGAACCTACCGATCTAGACTTCCTGTATGAAATCGAAAATGATCAAGATCTTTGGTATCTGGGATCCATAACCACTCCTTTTTCAAGACATGTTTTGACTCAATATTTAGAATCGGCCCATCTTGACATTTACACTACAAAGCAGCTTAGGCTTATCGTAGAAAAAGAAGGCAAAACTATTGGTGCTGTAGACTTATATGATTTTGATCCTCTCAATCGTAGAGCAGGAATTGGAATCGTAATTCGAAAAGATGAACGTGCTCAAGGTCATGGAAAAAAGGCTTTAAAACGGCTATTACATCATTGTAAAGAGCGCTTAAACATGCATCAACTCTATGCTACAATTCCTTCGGATAATTTGGCTAGTATTCAACTTTTTCGCTCATGTAATTTCGAGCAATGCGGTATAAAAAAACAATGGCTTCTATCTCAAAATGAATGGATAGATGCCATTGAAATGCAATTAATATTTTAATTAATGCTAAGCGGTAAGAATCTCGTTGAGATTATCAGCCGAGATATCAAAGTGAGATAAATCTTCAACTGCTTTACCATCTTTAATAATAATAGTCTGCGGAGAAGCATGAGACACATCATACCTAGAAGCAATCTCATCTGAAACATTTCTGAACTTTAATAAATCCAAATAATACACTTCTGGGTTTCGTTCTAAACCTCCTGATTCCTTTACACGTCTTAAAGCCATATCACTGATAGAGCAACGCGTACTATGCTTAAATATGATCACAGGTTTAGAGTGAGACAATTCGTTTATTTCATTCAACTGATCCACTCTTTCTAAATTGGTCAATTCCATTTTTACTATTCTTTTGTATATCACATGAACAACTATTCCTCGTGACTAGTTCAAACTCATCACAAAGAGTTTCAATAATTGTTCTAAGTAGTTTCGGTAAATTACTTGTACCAGATTTCCGCTTCTCTTGGATCGTACCCAGGTTTCGGCAACTTGTTTTTGAGGTAATTTGGTTTCTCCAAATCTCCTTTTCTACGAGATTTCTTAAGAGCCTTACGACGTTGCTTCTCCTTTTTCTTACGATCGTTGTTCCATCCCTGACGGTACATAACACTTGGATGCACACCTTTCTTTCTTCTGGCAATTTTGATATCTCCTTGATAGTTTGCAATATCACTAGCCTTCTTACGAATCTTCTTCTGATGTTTTTGAATATCTCGTACTTTGAATGACCCTTGGTAAGAAGCCATCTCACGAGACTTAACTCTTCTTGCTTTAGCACGTTTCTCTAAATCTGAAAGTTTGATATCACCAGTTGAATACTTAGACATCTCTTTTCTCAGGTCCTCACGTTTTTTATTACGTGCCTCTACCACACTCATCTTCACCGTACCAGTGTAATTGGCCATTTGTTCAGATTTCTCTTTACGAATAGCATATTGACTTTCACGAGTTTTAAGAGCAATATCTCCTGTAGAGTATTTGTCCATTTCTTCGCGTAAGTTTTCACGTTTTTTGGCCCTTGCATCCATTACACTCATCTTTACAGGAGCAAAATTGGCTATCTGTTCAGACTTTTCTTTTCTTATCTCGTATTGTCTTTCACGAGTTTTCAAAGAAATATCTCCTGTCGAATACTCATCCATTTCCTTTCGCAAATCTTCTTTTCGCTTATTACGAGCATCCATAACACTCATCTTTGTAGGAGC
>JAHDFW010000138.1 GCA_020627945.1 Cytophagales bacterium | reverse complement strand
GATATCCTTTGGCACTAACATTAATTACTTTTTCAATTACTTCGATCTTCTGTTATAATAAAATTCCTCACCTTCCAGATTTAACGGTTATCATGATATTCAATACCGTATTGATTTTTATGGTGTTTGTGATTACTTGCTTTTGGAAAATTAGCGCCCATGCTACAGGGATTGGAGGGATTCTGTCATATTTTTTGCTGTTTATGAACGAACCTACAACATATTTAATGGGATGGTATTTTGTTATGTTGATCTTGGCAGGAGTTGTATTGTCTGCTCGACTTTATTTGAAAGAACATAGTCCGATTCAAATCTATGCGGGACTTTTTCTTGGGGCATTAACTGTATATGCGGCCAAATATTTTTTTTAATCTAAGTAAATAAATTCCTTATTTTGGGATTTAACCATATCCAAACATACGCTACAAAGCATTTTTAACAAACGAACCAATGGAACATACTTGCATTATATACGAAGTGAAAGATGGTGTTGCCACCATAACTCTAAACCGACCAGATGTGTTTAACGCCTTTAACGATCCTCAAAGTTATGAACTTCAGGATGCCTTGAAACAAGCCACTCGGGATAAAGATGTTAGAGTTGTTGTATTAACAGGAGCTGGTAAAGCATTTTGTTCTGGACAAGATTTGAAAGCAATTAAAGATGCTAAAGATAGAAATTTGGCCGATTCGTTACACAAAAGATATAACCCTATAATTCGTGCAATGAGAAAAATGCCCAAACCTATTATTTGTAGGCTAAATGGTGTTGCGGCTGGAGCAGGTTGCTCATTAGCATTAGCTTCGGACTTAATCGTAGCTTCAGAGAAATCCAGCTTAATTGAGGTTTTTGTTAATGTAGGACTAGTATTGGATTCAGGATCTTCTTATTTCCTGCCTAGATTGGTTGGTTCTGCCAAAGCTTTTGAATTGAGTACTATGGGAACTAAGGTTAAAGCAGATGAAGCTTTAAAACTTGGAATGGTAAATAAAGTTGTGCCTCATGAAGAATTAGATCAGGCAGTACAGGAATATGTAGAGTATTATAAGTCTGCTCCAACAAAAGCCATAGGGCTTATGAAGAAGATGTTGAACAAGTCGTTTAATTCAGACTTAGATACCATGTTGGATTATGAAGCTTATTGTCAGGAGATTGCGGGGAGTAGCAAGGATAATAAGGAGGGAGTGGCTGCATTCAACGAGAAAAGGAAGCCTGTCTTCACTGGTGAGTAAAAATAATGCAATCATGCGATTGTAATTGGTTAAAATTCATCTATCTTTGCACGCTCAAATAAAAATTAGGGACGTGTTCCCGCGAATTAACATTTATTAATATGGCTGTTAAAATCAGATTAGCAAGACACGGGAGAAGAAAGAAGCCGATGTACAGTATTGTAGTGGCGGATGCTCGTGCACCAAGAGATGGTAAGTTCATTGAGAAATTAGGAACTTACAATCCAAACACAAACCCAGCGACAATTAGCTTTAACGAAGACAAAGCATTTGATTGGGTAATGAAAGGAGCTCAACCAACTAACACTGTTAAGGCAATGTTGTCTTACCGTGGAGTTATGTTGAAAAAGCACCTTCAAATTGGAGTTCTTAAAGGAGCTATTTCTCAAGAAGATGCTGATAAGAAGTATGAGGCTTGGAGAGCTGATAAAGACTCTAAGATCGAAGCTAAAGGTGAATCTGTAGAGAAAGCAAAAGCTGAGGCAAGAGCTAAAGCGCTTGAGGCAGAAACTAAGAAAAAAGAAGCACGTGAGGCTGAATTGAAAGCTCGTGAAACTGAAGCTACTGCGGAAGCTGAAGGAGAAGAAGCAACTGAAGAGGCTGCAGAAGGTGCTGAGGCAACTGAAGCTGCTACGGAGGAAGCTCCTGCTGCTGAAGGTGGAGAAGAAGCTCCAGCTGAAGAAAAAACTGAAGAATAGTTATTGTAAAGCAATGACATTCGAGGATTGTTTCGAATTAGGTAAAATTACTAAAGCGCATGGTTTACAAGGTTTTGTAACCATATTTATTGATTCGGACTTTCCACAGAATTATTATGAAATGGAATCAGTTCTTGTTGAAATAAACAAGGATTTGGTTCCATTTTTTATTTTGGATGCAAAAGAATCTAGCCATCCTCAAAAAATTCATGTGCTCTTCGAAGATGTTGAAAGCAAGGACGATACACAGGATTTAATCGGAAGCAGATTGTTCTTGCCGTCAGAAGTATTACCTGAACTTACGGGCAATCAATTCTATTATCACGACATTATTGGGTTTAAAATTGTGGATAAAACTTTGGGTGATATTGGGGAGATTACACAAGTTTTTGAAAATACAGGAAATGACTTTTTTGAATTGCTTTATAACAAACAAAAAGTATTGATTCCAATCGTAGATCATTTTCTAAAAGAGGTGGATCGCGAAAATAAAGTGGTAAATATGGATTTGCCAGAAGGTCTGTTAGATCTTTAGATAAGCGTCTTTATAGGCTAAACAACTCACCTACAATTTCTTTTCTTGTTCTAAAATCAGGTTTCTTGTTAAGAGATAAACCGTTATTTTGGGTTATGCAATTTATAATATCTTTCGGATCTAAAGGGTCGAAATAATAGGCATATTCACCACAAACAGCGCTGGAAAAATCACGATTCGAAGTATAGATCGGAATATTAAAATACATGGCTTCGATATAAGGAATCCCAAACGTTTCTACCAATACGGGGAAGAACAAACCATCCGATTCTGGTAAGATTGTTTTTATTTCTGAAGCAGCAAGAGGACCTAGGTTAATAATCGAATTTGATTCGATTTCGGAAAGGAGTGGTAAACCTTGTTGAAGTGTAGTATATATCCGAATTGGTAGTTTTTTCTGTTCAATTATATCGCCAACCTCCTTCAGGATATCATGATTTTTGTGTTCATAGTGTTTACTTAGAAATACAAGTTTTTGAACAGCTTTTCCCTCTCTAAATTTAGTAACTGCCTTGGTATCTGAATTTCCAATTTCCATTGTAATATCCATATTGTGAAACGCTTCAATTACTCTAATGCGATCTGCAAGTTTAGGAAAAGTGCACGATAGTTTTTTTTGCATAATCGGTGTTTGAACCATCAAATCTTTTACTAAATGAATTTTTCGACCAATTCGGTAACGATTTATGTAACGTTTCATTTTATGCCAGAAACTCATTCTGCTCCATAAATCACGGTCCGAATATACCAGATAAGGCCATTGGATTAGTAAAGATTGAGCTATGTCAGTTGGAACAGGGTAGTTGGTTAAATTTAAAATACGATCAATTTTTAATTCGGCACATACCTTAGCAATCTTTTGTCCGATGAAAAGTTTAAACAACCCTTTAAAATAATGTTCAGGAATCTGAACAACATTAACATTTTTAGATTTGAAACCTGTACGCTTTTCGTCCTTTGGGAGTAATACGAAAAACTGACTTGTGGAATTAGTTGTATCTAATTCGTGCATTATACCTTCAGCAATCGTTTTTCCTCCACCTGAGTTGAGATTATATAGATTTATGAATACGCGCACTTTCTAGATTCTATTTGTCAACGGTTAAGTTACAATAAATTGAATTTCTAATAGAATCTTTACCCAAAAATCGAACAATGATTGAACCTCTTAAGGTCTTTTAGTTGTTATGCTTAAGAATTAGTTAAATCTCAGATGTTTATGAAAACGATATTAGGAACTTTGTTGTTGTCAATAGCTTTGTTGACTTCGTGTACAACTGAAGCTCAAAAGAACCATGATTCTGCTGAAAAAACTGCGCATACCCATATTACAAGTCGCAAGGACAAAATAACAAAGTCGGAAGATGAATGGAAAGCAACCTTAACTGATGATCAGTACTATGTTTTAAGAGAAAAGGGAACCGAAAGAGCGTTTACTGGGGCTTATTGGGATAATAAGAAAAGTGGGGTCTATAAATGTGCTGCATGTAAATTGGATTTATTTGATTCTTCTACAAAGTTTAAATCGGGTACAGGATGGCCAAGTTTTTATAAACCTTTCGATGAGAATTCTGTCGGTGAAATATCTGATAACGGTTATGGAATGGTACGAACGGAAGTAGTATGTGCAAGATGCGATGGCCATTTGGGGCATGTGTTTGAAGACGGTCCAGACCCAACGGGATTACGTTATTGCATTAATTCCGTTTCACTAATATTTATTCCAACATCTAAGTAGAATTTCACTTTTCTAAGAATCTGATTTCCAGAACACTAAATACTGGTAAAAGAGCTACATTTTTTTTATATTTGTATACGACGACTCTGTGTATATTAATATAGGATATGGGAAAAATTACATTTAAACTGGCTGCATTTGTAGTATTAATTGGTGCATATTGTTTTAGTTATGCGCAAAATTCGGTGGGAATAGGAACCGATACGCCAAATTCAAACGCTGTTTTGGATTTAGTATCTACGAATCAAGGAATTTTAGTGCCTAGATTATCTAGTGTTCAAATTGCTGGGATGACGCTTGGAGCAGTTGATGAGGGCCTTATGGTTTATGATTCAACTAATACTCAATTTATGTATTGGACTGGTGCTGCTTGGGCAATGATAGGTGGAGACGATGCTGATTGGACAATTAATGGAAATCTATTGTACAGTGCAAACAGGAGCGTAGGAGTGTTGAATAATAATCCCGTATCGGATTTTCAAATAGGACCATATTTTCATTTTGACACTATTATTCCGCCAGGTGGAGGTAATTATGCCATGATTTCAAATAACCTCACGTTTAATGGTGCTGCTTGGGATTATTCTATTGATGGTCCTGGTGAAGTTATTTATATGGGTGATGCCGAATTTGGCGTGGAATTGCATGATTTTATGAATGGTGGAATGTCTGGAAACAATACTGTAGCACGTTTAACGCTGGATAGCAATAGACTTCAAGTACAAACAGAGGCGGCAAATGCTACAGGTATTGAAATACGTACAACAGGACCAAATGCATTATTGTTGGAGCGAAGTATCACAACGGGGTTTCCAACGGCTGTTGCGTTTGAATCAGGCAGTAATCATAATTTAAGACTAGTCGCTCCTAATTCATCGAGTCAGGCTTATTCAATTACGTTGCCAAGTAATCTTCCTTCAACCAGTGGTCAAGTATTGTCATCGGATTTGTCTGGAAACTTATTTTGGTCTAATAATCCGCAGGGTGATATTAATAATGTCACGGCAGGTGCGGGTTTAATAGGAGGAGGAGCTACTGGAAGCTTAACATTAACTGCTAACGCGAATAATGGTTTAAATGTTGACGCGGCTGCAGATAGAATTCAATTAGGAGGAGCGTTAGTTGAAACTACTACTATTACACATGGAGTCCACACCTTAACCCATGATTTGAACAGTTCAGGAAATTTTGCAATAACCGATGGCGCAACATATCGTATGATGGTCGAAAATGGTGGAGATGTTGGGTTAGGTTTAGCTAACCCAGCTAATCATCTAACTTTATACAGTACTGGTGCTCATTATATGCAAGTGACTGATGATGCTGCTGGTTCAGCATCTGGAGATGGTATAAGATTAGGGATGGACGGAGCAGGAGCTGGTTACATGATTTATGGAGAGTTCAATAACTTTCATATAGGGACATCTACAGATAATAATCTTATTAAAATTGGAGGGACTTCAAATACCATGGCTATAGGGTTACAGACTGGTACTCTGTCAGCTAATCATTTATTGCAATTGAATATTCCTAATACCGATGCAGATACTGAAACAGGTTTAAGGGTCGATAATAATTCTGCAAGTGGAAGTACTAAATATGGAGGTTATTTTCGTACTTCTGCCGACGGTACAGCTGAGAAAATAGGTGCTAGAGTAGACGTTTATCAACCAACGGGTGAAGCTTCTGCAGCAAGAGGGTTTTATTCTTATGTGGATCACGACGGAACAGGAGCATCATACCTTTATTACGGTTCGAGTCCAGGAACAACCTCCGGAGTAGAATATGGGGTTTATATTACAGGTGAGGATCATAATTACTTTGCGGGCGAAGTTGGGATAGGAACAACTAATCCGACTAAAAAATTACATGTTATTAGAAGTCCAACCACCCAATATGACGGAGCTATTGTAGGTTCAAGTACCACTACAAACAACTCAGGATTCTTTGGTGCCATGGCTTACGATGCAGGTACTACTAATTATGGTGTTTACGCACATAGTAATGCAATTTCTAATACATCACCTCTGGGGGTGAATAGAGGTGCTGACGGAGCTTTGGTTAATTTTTCTTCTGCAGGTATTGTTGAAGGACAAATTTCTGTTACAGGAACAACGGTGTCCTACGGTGCCTTTACAGGTGTTCATTATGCGCAATCCGAAGAAGAAGATTTAGAACGAGGTATGCTGGTTACTTTAACTGGTGAAAATGGCACCATGCATGATATTGAGGGCTCAGAATTGGTTCATGGAGTTAAGAAAGCAACTATTGCCAATGATCCGAAAACTATGGGAGCGTTTTTAGGGTTGATAACACCTCAAAACGAATTTTCGAGAGAAAATC
This sequence comes from Cytophagales bacterium, assembly GCA_020627945.1. Lineage (GTDB taxonomy): Bacteria > Bacteroidota > Bacteroidia > Cytophagales > JAHDFW01 > JAHDFW01. The sequence goes on along the minus strand of JAHDFW010000138.1, from coordinate 5,045 downwards.
CTTATCAGATAATGGCTGTTGGAAATGGTGATATGTGGGTAGCTGATAATGGTCAGAATTTAAAACCTGGAGACTATCTTATTTCTTCAGATGTAGCGGGACATGCAATGTTGGATAATGGTGAATTTGATGTGTCATATGTAATAGCTAGAGTGTCCGAACCGGTAGATTGGAACAACGTAAAAGAAGACGTTAACGGAGTAAAACATAAGAAGATTGCCGTCTTTTTTGAGAACTTTGTAATAAATCATAAAGCGGAAAGACTCGAAGATGAATTACAAGACCTTAAAGACAAATATGAATCAGTTATGGATGAGCTGAATTATATTAAAGAACGTCTTGATATTCAGGTGAATAAGTAGGTTTTTCAATACTTGATTAACCATTTATTTCTTGTTTTTAAACGTCGTTAAAAACTTTAATTCTTCTTTTTAATTAATAAGAATTCATACTTATTTATGAGATATTGAGGTAGTCCATCTCTTATAGTTAGCGCTTTTTAGTTTCTTAAGTTTACAATAAAACAAATTTACGTATATTAGCTTGGTAATAGTCAAGTGAACGCTAAGTTCAATTTACTGCTAATTTTAGTTTATGAAGCTTTCGACAAAAATTTTTACGTTCTGTATAGCGCTTGGAATAACTGGATTTATTCACGGTCAGAACTCAGTAGGTATTGGTACAAATTCTCCTAACACCAATGCAGTTTTAGATTTGGTATCCCCGAATCAAGGAATTCTAATTCCGAGATTATCCTCTGGTCAAATAGGGGCAATGACTTTAGGTGTTGCTGATGAAGGAATGATGGTTTACGACTCTACCAATACACAATTTATGTATTGGGACGGTACGGTATGGACAACCTTTGGTGGCTCTGATACTGATTGGCAAGTAAATGTGGATAGTGTTTTTAATCTCACTGCAAATGTAGGTATAGGGACTTCTGCGCCGTTAACTGGGCTGCAAGTAGGTGAAGGGTATCACATGGACTGGGCTAACTTAGGTCCTGAAAAGTATGCGTTTATGGGAGGTAATGCTTATTTTGATGGAACCAATTTTCTGAATACCTTAGATGGAGCTTCCGTGTTTAGCTACTTTGGAGATGATAATGGGGATCCAGTGCTGGCATTTCTTTTAAATGATTCAGCAGCGGCTGGTACAGCTCAATCACCATCAATAAGGTATATTTTTCAAACTGGAGGTTTAGCGATTAATCAAGATAATGCAGAAGCAGGTTTGGATATTTTACCTTTCGATTCGATTAATATTTTGATGGAACCACCTCCTACGGGACAAAACGCAGGTATTTATTGGAGAGATAGAGTGAATTTTAATAAGGTAGGTTTGTTAGTTCCGAATTTGTTGAAAACAAATTATACCATCACTTTACCAGATAGCTTGCCAGATGCTGCAGGAGAAGTTTTAGTTTCCGACGCTTTAGGAAATTTGTCATGGCAATTGCCTGCTGGTGGAGGTGGAGATATTGCTACTACCTTAGGTTTAGGTAAAAATGCTGCCTCGGACAGTTTATTTAATTTGGGAGCGTTGAGTATCAATACCAATGTTAATGATCCTAGTTCAGTTATGGAAGTTACATCAACTACAGCGGGTGTGTTAATTCCTAGAATGGATTCAACGCAGCGAGCAGCTATTTCAAACCCTGCAAATGGCTTACTTGTATTTCAAACTAACGATGATGCTGCTGGAGGAGCAGGGTTCTACTACTATAGTACGACTACTTCTTCTTGGATTCGTATTCAGGATGGACGTAGTTACTGTCGTCCAGGTTACCTAGCAGGTAATGATAAGTATTGCATTGATGAAGCTGAGCGCGCTGCACAAACATATTGGGATGCAGTAGTAGATTGTGGCTCTGATAACGCACGTTTATGTACTTTCTCTGAGTGGTATTACGCTTGTAATATAGGGATTACAGCTGGGGCCACAGGTAATTTTGAATGGATTGAATATGGCGGTTTGAACTCTGGTCACGTAGTTGGAAGTGCAAGCTGTGAAAGTATGAGTACCGATGCCAAAGGTAATTCACATACTTATAGATGCTGTTACTCTAAGTAATTATAAGTGAGGCGGCTAAATGCCATATTGATTTTATTAACCTTGTCGGTTTTATGTGAAGCTACATCTCTTCAATTTGTGGTTAACAATTCTGATTCTGAAGGTTTGTATTTGCTGCGTGAATTGATAGGAACCCAATATTACACTATAGATTCCGCGATTGTAAAGGATCAAAAAGTTGTTTTTAAAGATCGATTCTATCCAGCTGGGTTTTATGAGTTGTATCAAGATTCAGTTTCTAGATTGGAATTTATCATCAACGATCAAGAAGAGGTTCAAGCAGAAATTAAAGATCGAGTGTTGCAACGCAACGTGGTGTTCAGCGATAAGGAAAATCAGTTGCTTTGGAATTACAAATACTTTTCTAAAACGCTTAGAGAAGAGAAGCAAGTTTTTCAACGAGCCTATAAAATTACAGGTAAACAAGGTTTTAAGCAGAAGTTAGACTCTTTACATGAGATTGAACAAAACTATAATTCAGAGTTTTTGGCTGCGAGTGAAGGGACATTGGTTTGGGATTTGGTCACATCTTCTGATCAAAGCTTTTTAGGAAGCAAGGATGAATCTTACACTCGGGAACACTTCTTCGATAAGGTGAATTTTAGTAACCCCGCTCTAGTGCGTTCAGGACTTTTTCCAAGAATGATATTAGAATACTTAAAGAATCATACGGACCATACAGAAGAAGGATTTAAAATTACTGTAGATAAAGTAATGACGTTAGCTTCTGCAAATGCTGAGGTGAGGCAATTTTGTCTAATGAACTTATTGGAAGTTTTTGATAAAGTTGGGCCAGCAGTTATGTTTCAGTATACCACTGAAGTATACTTATTAGAGAATAGTTGCTCGGAAGAATACGGTTCTCTTTCGGGGAAAATCAACGGTTATGCTGAGGTAATGCCAGGTCATTTAGTGCCAAATGTATCACTATCAAACTCTGCAGGTGAGCAAAGTTACTTGTTGGATAACTTAGGAAATAAGAAAAAGACGATTGTATTTTTCTGGTCTTCACATTGTTCATTTTGTGAAGAAACGTTTCCGCAGTTACATACCTTACTTAAGAAGAACAAAAAGAAATATCAGCTTATAACCCATTCGTTAGATAAGAATTTGGAAGAATGGCAAAAAGCTTTAGACGATAAGAATTTGAAAGGGAAACACTACAGTGATTTACAAAGTTGGAAGTCACCTGTAGTGCAAAAACTTAAGGTACATAAAACACCTTCGTTTTATGTGTTAGATGCAGAGGGATTCATTTTGTCCAGACCAAAGGACGTGGATGAATTGGAACTATTTGTGGAACAGAATTAATTTTTTCGATATGAAAAATTGTTTTAAAATACTTTTGGCTTTCTTGATTGGAGCTTTTATAACTATTCAAGTTGATGCACGTCGCTATGATGCTACTACTGAAATTATATTGACTCAATACTTGGGGCCACTTGATGATGGTGATACTGATCAGTTGTTGTTGCGTGTAGGTCTTACCGTAGGTAATGGAGGAGGTACACCAACCTGCTCTGGAATGGATTTTAATATCTTTGGATCAACCGAACTTACCAATGTTTATTTGTACACTACTGGGCAAAATCAAGACTTTGTAGCACCCACACTTCTTGGTACACAAACTGCTGCTGCTACAGTTAATTTTACTGGTTTTAATGAAGATCATAGTGCCGCTAATGGAGTGTATTATTTTTGGGTTGTTGCAGATGTACAAGCTGTTACCACTCCTAATACTATTGTAGATATTGAGTATGTTGGAGGGACTTATACTACAGGACCAAACCTTTTTCCTACTCCAACTAACCCTAAAGGATATAGAAAAACATCAAGATATTTTACGATTGGAACAGGGGAAGACTTCCTCAATCTCGAAGACCTTTCATCTTGCTTACCGTTATTTAACTACGACGGTGCTGATTCTATTTTTCTGGAAATGACCGCAAATTATGCGAACCCTGTTGAAAACGCAATTAGGTTTGAAAAATACATGGGTATAGCGCCAACCGTGATTCGTCCACAATTAGGTCAAACGGGTAAAATTACCCAAGGAGTTGATGGAGGTACGCTTGGTGGTTTTATGTATTTCAACGGCGTTCAAAATCTTGTTTTGGATGGACGTCCTGGAGGTCTAGGAAATTCGCGAGAGTGGACAATAAGAAATACGAAAACAGCAGCTCCAGTTTACAGTGCCATGGGATTTGAAAATGATGCCTCAAATAATAGTTTCAATTATGTAATTGTAGAAAGTGAATCTGGTTCCAGTACAGGTGGTATGATTTTATTAAATACTACAACTGGAACAACTGGTAACGATAATAATTCCTTTAGAAATTGTGTAATAAGGGATTTGTCCGTTGGGGGGACGGCCACGATGCCATATTCAGGGATTTTTTCTACAGGAACAGCAGGAGCAGACAACGATGGGATTGTTATTGATGGATGTGAGTTTGTGGATATATACGCTCCAGGTTTAGCAATGGGTAGTTCTTGTATAAATATTAATATAAATTCAGGTGCTTCAACGATTACTAATAATCATTTTTATCAATCAACAGATTATTTGGGAGGAGCCAATAGATATATATATGTTACGGTTTTATCTGGCACAAATCATACCATTGAAGGGAATTATATAGGAGGTAAAGCACCATTTTGTGGCGGAGATTCATTTGTTATTTCTGGAGGACCAGATTATTTAAAAGGAATTCAATGTACCGCTGAAGGTGTCAACTCGATAAGCAATAATACAATTTCTAATATTCATTTTACAACAACTTCATCTTTAACAAATTCGATTGAGTTAAGGGGGATTGAAACAGATGGGTCAGGTGATTTTAATATAGATGGTAATGTAATTGGGGCAAGCTCCGGAACTGGAGATATCATTCTTACACATAACGGAGGGGGGACTAGTCATGGTTTCGCATGTTTGATAAATGGTAGTAGTGGTAATACCTCAGTTT
>JAHDFW010000137.1 GCA_020627945.1 Cytophagales bacterium | reverse complement strand
TTGCTCCAAGGCCCATTGCTTTTGCAAGTACCATAGATCAGAATGGTAATGTGAACTTAAGTCCATTTAGCTTTTTTAATGTATTTAGTGCTAATCCTCCGATTATGGTATTTTCACCCGCACGTAGAGTACGTGACAATACTACAAAGCATACTCTGGAAAACTGCTTGTCTACTGGAGAAGTAGTGATTAATATAGTTGATTTCGGAATTGTTGAGCAAATGTCGCTTTCCAGTACCGAGTATGATCAGGGGGTTAATGAATTTGTGAAAGCAGGTTTAACACAAGAAAAATCGGAAGTAGTTAAACCGCCCCGCGTAGGAGAGGCTCCAGCTGCTTTTGAATGTGAAGTCCGTGAGGTTATCAAGTTAGGTCAGGAAGGAGGTGCTGGTAACCTTATCATTTGCGAAGTTGTACGCGCCCATTTTCAAGATCGAATTTTAGATGAAAATAATAAAATTGATCCTTTCAAATTGGATGCTGTATCCCGAATGGGAGGAAACTGGTATTGTAGAGCACAAGGTGATGCACTGTTCGAAATACCTAAGCCAATTCGTAACAAAGGCATTGGAGTAGATCAAATTCCAGCTTCAATTCGCACATCTGAAATCCTTACGGGCAACAATTTAGCACGATTGGGTAATGTGGAACAACTACCGTCTCAAGCAGATATTGATAAATTTGCAGCTGGTAATGAAGATTTAGTTGCTTGCATGAACGACGAAAATGCTAGACATCAGTTGGCGAAGCGACTTTTGGAAAACGAACAGGTTCAGGAAGCTTGGATGACTCTACTTGCTGAATAAGTAAAGTTATTAAATAGCTCCTCTCGCTTTAAGTTCAATATACTTATTAATGGCATTTATGGTGAGGTTTTCAGGCTTTGTCAGAATTGCTTGAATACCATATTTTTGAAACTCTTTGATGATCAGCTTCTTTTCATACATGAACTTCTGCTTAATCGTTTCTACATAAATATCTTCAGTACTTAAAGTCCCTTTGTTCTCCGGTTCTTTTTCCAGCTCTGAATTTTGGAATATTACCACTACCACTAGATGATCTCGTGCAATTGCTCGAATATATTCAATATGGCGGTTTAGAGATACTACGGATTCAAAATTGGTAAAAAGTAGCATGAGACTTCTTTGTTTTACCGTGTGCTTAATATTACGATAAAGACGACCAAAGTCTGACTCCTGTAAACGTACTTTTTGCTTATAAAGAGACTCAAGTATAACATTCATTTGTCCAGTTTTCTTACTGGCTTTTAGAAGGCTACCAATCTTATTGGAAAACGTAATTAGTCCTGCTTTATCGTCTTTTGCGATAGCAATATTGGACATTACTAGACTAGCATTAATTGCGTAATCAATCAAAGTTAAACCATCGAATGGCATATGCATAAGTCTTCCTTTGTCGATCAGACAGTAAACTTGTTGTGATCGTTCTTCTTGGAATTGATTTACCATTAGTTGATTTCTACGAGCGGTTGCCTTCCAGTTTACCACTCTAATATCATCTCCACGTACGTATTCTCGGATTTGTTCAAATTCGTTGTTAAGTCCGAGTCTCCTAATTTTCTTTACTCCCAACTCGGTGAGTCGATCGTTTAAGGCATAGAAAGCGTATTTTTTTAATTGAATGAAAGAAGGGTATACCGCAACTTCCCGTTCTGCTTGAATGATTACTCTTCGTTTAACCAAACCAAGAATGCTCATCAAAAACACATTTATGTTGTGAAATTTATAAACGCCCCGTTCAGTAGGACGCAATTCAAATTGTACATCATTAAAAGCTTTCGCGTTTAACTTAAGGTTAAACACAAAGTTTCTTACTTGAAATTGATCTGGGAACTCATCTAAAATTTCAACGTCAAAGTTGGTTTTAGTATGATTTTGAATTACTATTTGAACAGGGTTAGGGTCTCCATTGGAAAATTTATCTTCACAAACTCGTTTTCCAGTAATCGGGGCTTTATTTCCATACAGAAATAACAAGTCGGCACCAATCATAGCCAACAATACCAGAAAAAGGACTTTGCCCAAACTAAAAAGTATAGGGTATGGAAATCCTAAAACGAAAATAACTACTAGGGCCAGCAAGGTTCCAAGAAGTCTTCGCGTCAGAAAGATGTCTGGTAGTTTATTTAATAAGTCCTTCAATCTATGTTTTTCTTACTGTGCTTGATAAATGTTATCTTGGAACTTCTATTTGTTCTAGAATTGAATCGATTACATCAAGTCCTGTAACGCCTTCCATTTCTTTTTCTGGAGTAGGAATGATTCTATGACTTAGAACAGGTTTAGCAACATATTTAATGTCATCTGGGGTTACAAAATCTCTACCTCTAATTGCGGCTAACGCTTTAGATGCCTGAAGAATTCCAATAGAAGCTCTAGGAGATGCTCCGAGGAATAAACTAGAATTTTTTCTAGTGTTATCAACGATTTGAACGATGTAAGAAATAAGGTTAGATTCTATTCTAATGTTGTTTACTTCCTTACGGAAGTCTGCTAAACGTTCTTTAGTTAGTACATTCTTTATGTCTGACAGATCTTTAGAAATAGTTTGATTAGATACTCCAGTCAAAATTTGAATTTCTTCATTGACAGACGGGTATTGAACATTAATTTTAAATAAGAATCGGTCTAATTGAGCTTCTGGTAAGTTATAAGTTCCTTCATGCTCCACCGGATTTTGAGTAGCCAGTACAATAAAAGGGAAATCCAACTTGTACGTGGTTCCGTCCATACTTACTTGTTTTTCTTCCATACACTCAAATAGTGCTGCTTGAGTTTTTGCAGGAGCGCGATTAATTTCATCGATCAGAACAATGTTGGAGAAAATAGGACCTTTTTTAAATTCAAACTCGCTGCTCTTCATGTTGAAGATGTTAGTCCCTGTAACATCGGAAGGCATAAGATCTGGTGTAAACTGAATACGATTAAAATCGGCATTAATAACTTTTGAAACTAATCTGGAAGTATAAGTTTTTGCAACACCCGGTACACCTTCAATAAGTACATGTCCGTCACAGAGTATTGCAACCACGATTAACTCAACCATGTTATGTTGGCCTACCAATTTTCTTCCTATTTCAGTTTTAATTTCATCGACTGCACGATTTAACGCGCTTAAGTCATACTGGTTAGTAAGAAAAGAGGATGATGAATTAGCAGGACTTGGTTCCTGCGCACTCGTTGGGACTGGGGGAGGAGTACTTGATTCAGAAGGCATGCTGCTATTCTCCTGTGAAGCACCAGAGTCAGGAGTTTGATCCATGTTTTCGTTGTTGTCCATATTTGTATCAGAGTTTTCCATTCTTAAATTTCTCTATTTGCTTATGTAATGTATGCAGCTCATTTTCAGACGCGTTCTCAGTATTTGCAACACGCGTAAGTTGAGCGAAAAAGTTCTGTAACTTATCAACTTCATAACCAGTTTTTTCGGCTAGTTTTGAAATTAATTCCTCGTCTATTTCGGAGGTTTTAACATTATATTTTGATCTTAAGTATTCTAGGAAGTACCTAAGTTTTTTATCAATCATATCTGAATGATTGGAACTTTGAAGGTATAATTGCGCAATCGTATCTACAAACTGCAATGTAGAATTTTTAGGTGGTGTGATCAGCGGAATTGCTTTTTGTCTTCTTTTGATTCCTACAATGGTGAAAATAATGACCGTCCATAGGAGTAAATAAAATGCCCACTTCAAGGAGGGTTTGCTTTTTATAAACTCAAGATAAGTTTTATCTAAATCAGGCCATTCAAAACCATTATAGCTGGTGTAATTATTGGACCAGTATAGATCTTCATCGCTTAAGGTTCTAACACACTTTTCCGTAAATTTAACATCCTTAGGTCTAAACATAAAATAATTGGTGAAAGCCAATGGAGTGCTGCACCAAAAGATAGAACCTTTACCAAATTTAGTTTGAATTACGACTGGATCTCCAAGTTTATTTGTGGCTACGACTGTAGAGTTAGGTACATTGTCAAAATATTGAATTTCTTTAGTATTGAACTTATTGGTATCACTGACATCATTTTTTCTGTTGAAATTATATCTGCCCTTTTTGTTGAAAGAGAAAACCCATTGATTTTTAATTTCTTCATCAGACAGTTCATTCTCGTCTCTTTGTTTCGTTCTAATTTCAAAATGTTCTGCGAATAATCCAGCGAATTCATTAGATGCAATAAACGCGTGATTTCCCTGATGAATATGAATTAGTAGTGATTTTGAATCATATTCATTCAATTCAAAAATATTATTTACAGACAAGAAGTTAAAAGATTTATATTCCTCTACTTTTGGAATTTCGTATGGAAAACTATCTCTTCTGAAGATCGTAATACTATCATAATCGTAATTATCGTAGTTTTCTTCATCTAGATAAATGTAATCGTCGGAATCCTCTTCGGAATTCTCTTCCAACTCTTCAGCTATTGTCTCATCGAGCAGTATTTCATCATATTCTTCCTGATAAGTTCTTCCGTTTAAGCTGTCTTTCTTACGCATGACCTCATCATACTTCACTTTGTCTTCTTTACTCACATAATCTTTATAAACGGGGAGTTTATAGATTTGTTCATCATAAGCTTTAAACACTTTGGATGTAATGGACTTCACATCTTTGTCTTCAAATGCTTCCTCAAGTTGATCGAAGAACACATAGGTGCCATATGGGTCTTTACTCATCGAATTATACGATTCATACCAATTGTAATCTCGATCTATATTGAGGTCGTGTCCTACTATTACTATGAATACGATCATCAATAGACCAACTAAAGCTAATATGACTTGATAGATCTTCATTAAGAACCGACTTTGCTTTTAAAGTTGTCAAAATCTTGTTTTAGAATATCGTAACGACTGGAGTCCATCGGTATTTCTCCGTACCAAACATATTCGAATGCCATGGTTACAAACCTTAAGCCATCTCTTAATTTAGGAGCCTTTAGTTCATTAACGTAATCGTAGTTTGTCTTTTTTATTTCCCATTGGATTAATTTTTTAGCGTCCAGATCCTTAAGTATTATTAAGTATAAATACCGCGTAGCAAGCCTAAAGTCTCCAGCTTCCAATGCCTTATTTAATGCAACACTAAGGTCCATTTCTTTTATATCTTCAATATCGTTGGTCATTGATAAGGCCGATTCTTTTGGAGCCTTCCGAAACATAGTTCCATCACTTGCAACAAAAACTATCGCGGCTATTAATAGTAGCACTATTATAGTGATAGCTATATATGCCAATGCAGAACCTAAAATCCCCAAACCACCAAAAAAGTTAGAAAAAAACTTAGCGATTGGTTTAAATATCTTTGCCAACCAACTTTCCGATTCTTCTATTTCTCGGTCATAATTGTAAGTCTTACTCGATTTTAGCTCTTCAAGCCTTTCGTGGTCAAATGATCCTTTGCTTTGTTGGAAGTCTTCGGCAATGATGCTAGATGATGAAGAAACCATGATTAAGAGCATAAGAATTATTTTTACACTCCTTTTTAAAATTGAATGATATGTAGTGACGTAATTATTCAAGTCAATTATTCTGTAGCTTCATTAAAACCAATTCTTTTTTCAAGCATGTACGGGTAAATTATAAAGTAGTAAATTATAAAAGCGAGTGAACCTAGAATAATTCCTAAACGAATTGTCCAATGTGTATCGGTATATCTAGTTACGAAACTTTCCAAGAAACCAGCCAGAACAATTAATGGAATAAGACCAATGGATATTTTCAGAGATCTTTTTGCTCCCAATACAAAACTTCTAATCCGCCTATGTGTTCCAGGATACAGAATACTATTCCCTAATGTGATTCCCGCGGCACCTGCCATCACAATACAAGAAATTTCAATTGTACCATGAATCCATATGGTAAGAAAGGATGTCCAAAAAAGGCCTTTTGCAAAGAAGAAGTACTGGAACACTCCAAGCATTACGCCATTAGAGTATAAAATGTAATATGTTCCAACAGATAGGAAGATTCCCATCACGAAGGTAAGGGCAGCTACGCGTATGTTATTTTGGGTAATTCGTAGAAACATGTAACCTTCTTCGGTATCTTTATAGATAGCCATAGGGTCACCTTTCTCAATGTTTTCTAGAGTTTCTTCTACATAAGCTGTTCCTAATACCACTCTAGCAAAATCTACGTCGTACGCTGTTGAAACTGCACCAATAACCATTGATATGGTAAACATTAGAAAACTGTAAAGAAGTTGCTTTCTAGCAGCAGCGAAGGCGAGAGGTAATTCAATTTTCCAAAAAGTAATAAATCGAGATAAGGGTTCTCTCTTATTCTTGTACATACGTTGGAATATTCCAACGGCTAGTGAATTTAAATATTCAGTGGTTTTACTTTCGGGATAATTGGTCTTGGAATAGGAGAGGTCATCGGTCATTTCTATGAATAACTCAGCGATCTCATCGGGTTCTTTCTCATGATTTTGATCGATTATTTTTTCGACCTCCCTCCACTTTTTTTCATTCCTTTTAAGAAAGACTGCTTCCCGCATTCCGATACAATTAGTTTTTATTTTCCGAAAATTATGTAAAATTTGCTTTATGTCAAAACTGAAAATACAAACAACTCAAAATGTTGAATTAGATTTAGAACTACCAGGAATGGGAGTTAGACTTTTATCTGGCGGAATTGATTCAGCTATTTTATTCATATATGCGTGTTTTTTGTATTGGGCGGCTCTTCAAATGGAATTAGATAAATTACCAGATACTGTTCAGTTTATGATTTATCTTTTTGTATATCTTATTCCAGCCTCGTTGTATTTTCCTGCGTTAGAAATTATGTGGAAAGGACAGACTGTCGGAAAACGTATTATGAGGTGCAGGGTTGTTAAGGTGGATGGGAAAAGATTATCCTTAGGAGACGTTTTATTACGTTGGTTGTTGAGAAACATTGACGTAAGTATGATGATGTTGTACTTTTTGTTGACTGGTTTAGGTATGCCAACCGATATTAGGTTGCTGATCTTTTTTTGGATGTTCCCCCTGCCCATTGTTGGTATCGCATGTATGGCGATGACGAAGAATGAACAACGTCTTGGTGATTTAGCAGCAAATACAACTGTAATTAGATTAAAGCGCCATGTTTCTTTACAAGATACGATTTTAGTTGCTGGTACTGAGGAGTACAAGCCACAATATCTAAATGTTTTGCAGCTTTCAGATCGAGACATTCGAATTATAAAAGAAACCTTACAGGACTATGAAAGGACTAAAGATCCTAAGAATGTGAGATTATTAGCCAAGAAAGCGAAAGATATTCTTGGCGTTACAGAAAAGGTGAAACCATTAAACTTCCTTAAAACGTTAATGAAGGATTACAATCACCTTGCTAATAAGAATGCCTAGTTTTTCTTTTTAGACATGTTTTGAGGCTTAGCCTTTTTGCTTCTCTCAGCCTCCATTTTAGATTGTTGAAGACCTAAACTATCCACCAAGGATTTAAAAATCCCCTCATATTCTTCCATTTCTACTAGATAATACTGATGACTAGTTTTGAAATCTTCTTCTTTGATATTGTGGCTTTTCCAAATTTCCTCTTCTAATACTTCGTATACTTGAGAAGCAGTGTCTTTCGGAAATTTCATTACCTTTATTTTTGATTCAAGATTAACGATATCCTTAAGTACTAAAACCATCTTTTCTTTCGGTAATAGATTCTCAGGAGGTTCAACATCTTTACTCGGAGTACATGACCAAACTGAAAAAATTATCAGTGCAGATAAAAAAAGATTCCAGCCTCTTTTCTCCAGTTTTATGAAATTTATAATTTTACCCATTGGATTGTATGGCGAATATAAGTCAAATATTAAAAAAGTTGCGCAAATACGAAATAAGAATTCGTAAAGCGGTAAACTCTACGCATCAAGGGAATTTTAAGTCTATCTTCAAAGGAACGGGACTTGAATTCGATGATGTTCGTCAATATCATTATGGTGATGATGTTCGTACTATTAACTGGAACGTATCAGCCAAGGGTCATGGTGTGTTTATCAACACATTTAAAGAAGAAAAAGAACAATCAGTGTTTTTTGTGCTCGATGCAAGTGCTTCATTAAACCTTGGAACAGAAGGATCTAAGAAGTTTGATGTTGCTAGAGAAATTTGTGGTGTTCTTATGCTTTCTGCGGCTAGAGATCAAAGTAAAGTGGGTATGACAGCCTTTAGTGATCAACGAGAATATTTCTTGAAATCCTCGAAGGGAAGCTCGATTGTGTATCAAGCCATTGGTAAAATATTTAGTTTAAAACCATCTTCAGCCAAAACCGATCTGAATCAGGCAATTAGATTTGCTATGAGCATGAACAGGAGAAGAAGCCTTGTAATTGTTATTTCAGATTTTATTCAAGAAGGAATAGATCGTAATCTAATTAATCTGGCTAGTCAACATGACCTTGTATGTATTCATATTCAAGATGATTTGGAAACAAATCTTCCGAAGTTAGGAATTATACCCGTTTATGATCTTGAAGGGAAAAAGAAATCATGGATCAATACCAGTTTTGGTGAGTTTTCGGGAGTTTCATCTAGAAAAATTGCCAAGAATAAAGAGCACCTTGAAGAACTTGGAAGGAAACATCAATTTGAATTTGTTTCCATCAATACACGTGAGGATTTTGTGCCTATTTTGATTCAGTTATTTAAAACCAGAAATAAAATAATGAAACGTGGGTAAGAAGGGATTATTTTTATTATTGGTATTGCTGGGGTGTTTGAGTTGCTTTGGACAGCAAAATAAATCGAGTAACGTATCTAAACCAAGATTGCGATTTATGCAGGATAGCGTTATGCTGGGGCAACCTCTTAAAGCGCAATTGATTTACGAACATGATAAAGATCTAGAGGTGTTATTTCCCGATTCCAGTTTTGATTTTGGAACGTTTGAATTCTACCAACGTCAAACCTACACCACCTTTACAGAAGATTCAATATCAAGTGATTGTACTATTTACGAGTTTCAAACTTTTGAGTTAGATCCAGTACAGACATTACAGATGAATGTTCTTATCTTCACTAAGAACGACAGTTTTTTTGTGAAAAGTAATTATGATACCGTGCGGTTAGTTGAGGTAGTGCAGCAATTTTCAGATACCACAAGCCTAAAAGAAACAACTAATTTTGAAGAGGTGGATTTGGAAGTCAATTATCCCTATATTTTAATTGGGTTAGGCATTGTTGCGGTAGCAGTATTACTAGGAATTTTACTTTTTGGACAAAGTTTCTGGAAGAAGTGGAGAATATACCGACTTAAGAAAAAGCATGAGCAGTTCGAAATGGAGTTTAGTCAGTTTGGTAATAGTCCAAAGGAAACCGAAAACGCTATTGGGTTTTGGAAAAGATATCTAACTTCCCTTGAAAAAACGGACATAGAGTCTCTAACCACTAAGGAAATTCAAGCCCAATTTAATGATGAAAGTTTATCTGGAATGCTGTCAGAAATGGATGGTTATATCTTTGGGGGAATAGCGATAAGTAAAGATGCTTCCTTAAGTAAATTGAGTTCTTTTGCTTATCAACGACTTCAAAAACGCATAAAAACTATACAGGATGGAGGAGAAAAGTGATGGGTTGATAGATAATGCAGACGTTCTTATGCCAGAATGGTATGAATTGTCCTGGTTTTCGAAAACTACCTTAAATGGGTTTGAATTTGAGAATCCTCATTATTTCTGGTTGCTGCTAGCGATACCTGTGTTGATTGCCTTACGGTGGCTTGTGGTACAATTATATCGAAGTCGATTAGGAGTAGCGACTTTTAAAGGGAACGTAGGATGGAGTTGGAGTGTTTTGCTTAAAGTTCTTCCAGATACATTCCTGTGCTTGTTTTGGGCCATGTTAGTAATAGCATTGGCACGTCCTCAGCGATCCGATGAGCAGGTCGAACGCTGGACAGAAGGGATTGACATACTTTTGATATTGGATACTTCGGGTTCAATGGAACTGCAGGATTTCAAACCTAACAGATTAGAATCCGCTAAAAAGGTTGCAACCAAGTTTATAGATGGCCGTCTTCAAGATCGAATTGGATTGGTGGTTTTTGCCGAAGATGCATATTCATTGTCACCATTGACCACTGATTATGATTTACTTTTTGGCTTAATTAAAAACAACATTAAGCTAAAAATGATGGCAGACGCAGGTACAGCCATAGGGAGTGCCTTAGCAGTTGGTATTAATCATATGAAAGATTCTGAAGCCAAGACCAAGATTATGATTTTGTTGAGTGATGGAGAGAATAATGCGGGTAATATTGACCCCAAAACAGCCGCTCAACTTGCATATGGTTATGGAATTAAGATTTATTCTATTGGAATCGGAAAGGATGGGAAAGTTCCATACGGTAAGAATTTCTTGGGAATGACTAACTATGTAGAATCCAACCTTGATGAAACGAGTTTAAGAGAAATTGCTGATATTGGAAAAGGAGAATTCTTCAGAGCTTCGAATTCTAAAGCATTAGAGAAGATTTTTGAGAAGATTGATGAATACGAGAAATCTGAAATTAAGGAGAACCGTTACAAGAATACCCAAGACTACTATCAAATTTACCTTTATTGGGCACTGACTTTTTTTACACTATGGTTATTGCTTAAAGGAACTTTTATCAGCAATGCACTAGAAGATTAATGATCATCTTCACAACTCTTTTATAACTGAATTATGTCTCATATTGTAAATACGATTAATAAGCTGAAGGAAGAACTAAATCCTTCTCAAGTGGAATTGGTGGCTGTGTCTAAAACTAAACCAATGGAAGCTATCCAAGAAGCTTATGATGGAGGTCAAAGAGTTTTTGGTGAGAACAAAGTTCAGGAAATGGTAGACAAACATGAGCAACTTCCTAAGGATATCGAATGGCATATGATTGGTCACTTACAATCCAACAAGGTGAAATACATGGCCTCTTTTGTTCATTTGATTCATGCTGTTGATAGTGAGAAACTGCTTAAAGAAATTGATAAACAAGCCGCGAAGCACGATCGAGTTATAAATTGTCTGTTACAGCTTAAAATTGCCCAGGAAGACTCGAAATTTGGGATGAGTTTCGAAGAAGCACTGGACCTAATGGATCAGTTGGAAAACTATCCTAACGTACAAGTTGCAGGTTTAATGGGGATGGCAACATTTACTGAAGATAAGGATGTCGTTAGAGACGAGTTTAGAAGACTCAAGCAATACTTTGATCGCATGAATTCCTTTGGGGATTATGGACTTAAAACGTTGTCCATGGGAATGTCCGGTGACTATAGTTTAGCTATTGAAGAGGGGAGTAATATGGTACGAATCGGAAGTACAATTTTTGGTGCAAGGAATTACGCATAGTTAATTAAGTAGACCATACAACACCCAAATACAACCATTCACAAAATTTAATTATTATAATCCTGTATTAATATAGGGTTTCTTAGTTTTTTTTTGCATTTTGTTTTTGAATAATTATCAAAATCATGCAAAAAGCTTTATTAATTAGGTTAGGGTTTCTAACATTTTTATCAATATTAGTACTTGGTTCAACCGCTCAAACTATACTATATCAGACAGGATTTGAAGCGGGTGAGACTGGGCCAGCGCCGTTAGCGGGGCC
>JAHDFW010000136.1 GCA_020627945.1 Cytophagales bacterium | reverse complement strand
CGGCTCTTCCAGAAGAATGTGGATATAAAGTTGTGGGAGGTGAAGTTTTGTTAGCAAGAGGAAGAAAGGTTAAGGGTAGAGTGAAAATCCGTAATGGGAAAGCTAATTTAAATACCCTACGAAATATAGCCTCGGAAGGGGACCGCCTAGTAGTTGAAATTAAGGAGGTACGCCGTAAGAATTTTCAAGGTTCAACTGAAAAGGTAAAAATTGCCGAAACTATCTATATGGTGCCAATCAATGGCTAAATAATAGTGACCAGTTTACTTTCCTAAACACAGGCAGAATCGCGGTCGAGCAAGAAACATCTAAATTTGAGTGCGTTTTAGAGTTCCTTCCTGCTGCGATTTCTGTTTTACTATTAATCCAATTCAATCAGGCGAATGGCTTCTTCGGACATTTTGCTATATTGATGACCTACATCAGGTACGGTATCCATTTCCCAATTAAATTCCATACGAGTTTTTGAAGCTGTTGATTTAGCAAAGTCGTAGAACTTTAAGCCACGCGCCAGTCTATCTTCTCCTTGTAATAGGGCTTCTTCAGTTCTTCTCAATCCCCAATGATAATCGTTAGTATCTCTCACTCCGAGCATTACTATTAAATCTTTTTTATAAGCTTCCTCCATAATAGAGTTATCAATATATCCTGATTTGAGCCCATAAGGATATTCAATTGTAGTATCTGGAAAAGTGTACCAACCAGAATTTGCAGCAATAGCCTTTCTTATTTTAGCTTCTGGATAGAATAATACCATCCTATGCACAAATTGGCCACCAGCGGAATGCCCAAAAATATCATACTCGTTATTTGAAACGTCTTCAAGTTCCACAACCTTGTCGAATACGTTTTCCACAACGGTGAAGGCCCAGTGCTTTTTAGGATTAGGAAGATGTTTATCATCAAACATGTTTCCTTCATTGTAGCTCTTACTTGACTTAGAAGTTAGGCTTCTTTTAAATTCTGGAGCAAGAATAAAAATGTGTTTTTGTCCTACCAGTTTGGCCCAAACATCTCGGTATTCTTTAGCGTTTCGTTTAGTCCCATGCATTACAAATACGATTGGGTCTCCTTCCTCCCAAGTCTCGGATTTATAAGTCCACACTTTTATGTTTTTATTTTTTTTATCACTGTAGGCTGGCACTGAAATGTGCCCTTTACCAACGGGAATTACACTTTCCTTCCGGAAGAATTTTGTGTAAATAAAAACGATTAAAATGGTAATCGATATGGTTATTAGTTTGCTCATGAATTTTTTATTAATCCTTGCCATAATTTAGTCTAAAATTAGTCTAGTTTCATCTATATATTATTAAAATAATCACATTTTATCTAATCATAATTATGTTTGTTTAAACAATATTTTGCTTTAACAGAATTACTTGTATTTAAAGGCGTAATGGTTGTTTTTATGCGGAAGTCCTTGAATACCAGTGATTAAAGAATTATGCAATGTCTAATGTTTTGTTGTTTTTGTGTTAATTTCGATATACAAATTGTTGAAGATAATGTCAAATATAAAAGAACAACTGTTAATAATCTTATTTCTACCTCTTTTAACCATGTTTTCTTGTGGGAAAGAGGAAGGTTATGGTGGTAATTCAGCTATTGTGGGAAAACTTAAGGCTCATTATACTACTCCAGATTACGTTTCTGTATTAGACAGTTCTGTACTAATGGATGATTATGTTTATATAATGTTTAACGAGGGGCCAGGTTATGGAGATCGAGTTCGTACTGATTTTAACGGAAGGTTTGAATTTACGGGGTTAAGTAAAGGGAGTTACAAAGTTTATGCTTTTGGAGAAGACAAAAATGCTAATTCTAGCGAATCAAATCCAGTTGTTGTAGAAGTGCTAATAGATCGTAACAGATCCGTTACGGATATTGGAGATTTGGTAGTTAAGAATAATACTTTGGATGGTATTGCTGAAGTTAGTGGAAAAGTGAAAATAATTCGTACTAATGGAGACGAGTATTATGGGCTTGATGAGAAGGTAATATTAATCCATCATGATAGTGATAGTTTAGAAGTGTCGGAAAGAACTAACTTGAATGGTGTTTATTCTTTTAAAAACTTACATGTAGGCTCATACAGTGTGTATGCGTACTCTAAAGATGTAAATGATGAATACCCAGGAGTTGAGTATCCAGTAATACATGAGTTTACTATAGACGTCTATAACGATACATTACAACTTCCAGAATTGGTTATCTATGAGTAGCAACCTGAACATAGCGCATCTTCTTAAGCCGTTACTGGTTTTATTAATCACTGGAACACTTGTTTTCAATGTAACAGGTCAAGATTTGTTGGAAGGTCAAAAAATTTGGAACGGACTTTCTTTAAGTAAGAGTTTTTCTCCACGTGTTACGGTGGATTTTGATGGAGTTGTAAGTCAGGAAATGAAAGGTTTATCTACTTCATTTGTTCAATCCAGAATTGCCGTAGGTTATAAGATCAGTAAGCCATTTCAAGTTCAAGTTGGGTATGGTATATTCATGTTACCTTGGAACCGAAATTTTGAACAATTCTTTTACAATCAGAATATCTTCGGAGGAAGGTCATTTCAAGATTTAAGCACAAGACTGGTTCACAAGTTTAAAATTAGTCCGTCTTTCAAAGTGAAACAACGTTTGATCACTCAACTTTTTATTCCAACTGTAGATAAGTATAAAATTAGGTTTAACTATCGTTTTAAGTTGTACTATAGAAACAAGAATCTACCAATGAAAATGAAGCCTTTTTCTGAATTAGGTTTGTATTACTATCAGGGAGGAGTTCCTATTTTTTACAGAGAGGGAGATTCACTTGAATATGGAGCACCTAATGGCCTACATCGAACTAGACTGAAGTTAGGAGTAATATTTAAACCATTCGAAAAAATTGGTGCACTACAGGTGATGCTGTATTACATGTTGCAAAAAGAATTTAATCTACCATTTATGGGGAATCCATTAAATGTACAGACGTCTGATATTGACGCAGGCGATTTTAACAGAATTACTTACCCTTTTAATAACTATGGGGTTTGGGGAATTCACCTATTGGTAAAACTGCCTCAAAAAACACCTAGAACAACGATCAACCAACATGAATTTAAAAAAGGCAATCATATGTAAAGGAGTTGAGGATTTCCGTGTTAATACGGATATCATCAAGACGCACAGACCTCAAGCAGGTGATGTGGCAATATTTCAGGTGCTAGAAATAGGTAAGCACAATGCTGTTCAATCGGTCAATGGTAATAACTCTTATATTTACCCAGGAGATTATGTAATGTTGGCGTTTGGGACTCGTTATGCTACTGGTCAATTTGAGGGATATGTTCCAGATGGATATTTAGAAGAATATCAGTTGTTGGGAAAAGGTGGAGCAATAGGTCAATTAGCATCTATGAATTACAAATTGAAAAGTAAGGGGAGTACTAATTTTTCAATTGTAGGTTATGCGGTTGATGAGAATAACGAGGTGATAAACACTAGGTACCTGAATTATCAGCCTCAACGGCTTACGAGTAAAAGAAAAGGGAAGGTAATTCTTTCTTTGGGGTCCAGCATGGATAGCGGTAAGACAACAACAGCGGCATACTTGTCAAGGGGATTATCTTTAGGAGGAGACAAGGTTGCTTATATTAAGCTTACTGGGACTGTTTATGCACGAGATCGTTCGTATGTTAGAGACACTGGAGCAACAATGGCTATAGATTTTTCTACTTTAGGATTTCCTTCTACGTATCTTTGTTCTACCAACGAGTTAATTGTATTATTTAAAAGACTCTTGGTGATGGTTGAAGAAATTGATCCAGATTACATTATAGTGGAGATAGCGGATGGGTTGTTGCAGAGGGAAACATCTAGGTTGATACAATCAAAAGGGTTTATGAAATACGTTTCGGGCGTGTTTTTCTCAGCAGGAGATTCTATGAGTGCTATGTGTGGAATTGATATGCTGGAAAAAATGGATATAAATATTATAGCGTTGAGCGGGCTCTTTACAGGAAGTCCCTTGTTGGAAAGAGAGGTGAAGGAAAACACACATTATCCAGTACTTAATCTTGTAGGATTAGAAGACCCACGGGTAGGTGAGTTGGTTAGAAAACGTTTAAGCGGTGTTAATGGGAAAAGAAGTCACAAAGCGAAAAATTCTAAGGTCCTTTCTAAGGTCTAATAGGAGTTTATTTTCTTTAGCAATAATATTTGGATTATTTTCCAGTGTACTTACCATTCTGATTCCGGTTGGTATTGCAAAATACTATGATTTGTTTTTTGGACTTTCTTCCCAAAAAACGATTCTCTTTAAGTTTTTGCCCGAATCATGGACAGATACTATTCCACATTTTATTGTGGTTTTTGCGTGTATTATTACACTACGTCAATTATTCTATTTTATGCAGAGGTATACTACCTCGTATCTTGGGGAATTATTCGTAAAACAAGTTAGAGAACAACTCTTCGAGCATCAACTTAAGATTAGTTTGAATGTATATGAAGAGAAAGGTATGAGTAAATACCTTTTACGTTTTAGTGGTGATCTAAATAGTATTCGAAAATACCTTTCAATAGGGATAATCCGATTTGGGATAGATATAGTACTAATAACTATAGCTATGCTTACCATGTTCTTTTTGAACAAGGTATTGGTAGTTGTTGTAATGGTAGGGATCTTGTGTGCACTGGTCATTGTAGGCATTTTGAATAAAAAAATGATTGCAATTTCTCTTAAACTGCGAAACAAAAAATCTGGGTTACTCTCATTTGTGAATCGTAGTTTATTATCAATAGAAACGATTAAGGTGTTTAATCGATACGGAATTACTTTAAAGAGATTTAATAAGAGATCGGGGAAAGTATTTGATTACAGTATGAAATTCCATTTTTTAAATGGTTTGATTGCAACAGTGATCCCTGGAGTACTTTATTTTAGTCTTCTAGGAATACTCATTGTGTCTTATTTGATTATGAGTAAGGGGTATTTTGCTTGGTTGGTTTCAGAATTTTCGTTTGACACGGATCAACTTTTGGCTTATATGCTGATTTTAATAACCATGCTGCCAGTTATCAGAAGATTACTAAAAGTAAGTTCTAGGTGGAAGGTTGGGAATATCTCTTTCACTAAGTTAACTGAAGTATTAAATACTGAAACGGAAATTCTTTCGGCGGAAGTAAGAAAGTTCCCTGAATTTGATACGGGTCACTTAGAGTTAGAAACAGTAACTTTTAGCAACAATAAAGGAATAAAATTCTTCGACGACTTGAGTCTCAACATGGAGTTAGGTAAAACCTATTGGATTTATGAACAAGACAAATACTGGCAAAATCACTTTATACATTTGTTGTTAGGACTTAAAACGCCAGAAGAAGGAGGGATTTTTATCAATGGGGTTTCTTCCGAACATTTAGGCGTAAAGGATCTTAGAAGGCAAATGGGAGTGTTTTCAACAAGAATTCCATTGAGTGGAAGTACGGTGTATGAGTGCATTTCTTACAGTAAGAACGCTAAAAAAAGGCGTGCTGCAGAGAAAATGCTTGCAAGACTGCATAAGGGATGTTCTAATAATAACTTATTGTTTTTGTCAGATTTTATTAGTGAACAGGGGCACCAGTTGAATAAAAACCAGTTGTTAACACTTGCAGCTGCAAGATGTTTCCTATCCAGAAAGAAAATTTTAATATTTGATAGTCTGTACTCAAAAAAGCATTACGAAAACTATCAAAATATTATGGACACATTGAAAGCTGCTAAAAAACAAGGACGTACCATTATATTTTTGGAAAAGCACACACCTCCAAAGAATTTTGAAATGTATCTGGATGGTATTATTAATTTGGGGAAAGTGCCCTTAGAAATATCGTTGAACTAATAGAGTTTATACCTCGTGGTCCATTTTATCAGTTACTACGTGGTACCTAGGATCATTGATCGAAATTTCTATTACTTCTCTAAATTTTGGATCAGCTTTAAGTAGAAGTCTTTTACAATCGGGACTTAAGTGAATTAGTTTAACCTGTTTGCCAAGATCTAAATACTTATCAGCAAGGTTTTTAATCGCTTCAATTCCAGAATGGTCACTTACTTTAGATTCGATAAAGTCAATTTCAACTTTGTCTGGATCGTTTTTAACATCAAACTTTGAGTTAAATGTAGTAGTAGAACCAAAGAACAGTGGCCCCCAGATTTCGTATACTTTTGTACCATCTTCTTTCATTCTCTTACGAGCACGAATTCTTGTTGCGTTTTCCCAAGCAAATACCAATGCCGAAATAATAACACCTGCTATAACCGCAATTGCTAAATCTTGCCAAACTGTAATCGCTGAAACGGCAATTAGTACGATAGCATCAGCTACTGGAATCTTTGTTAAGATTCTGAAGCTACTCCAAGCAAAAGTTCCGATCACAACCATCATCATCACTCCAACTAATGCAGCAATAGGAATTTGCTCAATTACCGAAGAACCAAAAAGGATAAAACATAGTAATGCACTGGCAGCTATAATTCCTGAAAGTCTTCCACGACCTCCAGAATTAACATTAATTAACGATTGTCCAATCATTGCACAACCACCCATTCCTCCAAATAGTCCATTGATTATGTTAGAAGCACCCTGCGCAACACACTCGCGATTTCCACTACCACGTGTCTCGGTGATTTCATCGACAAGGTTCAAGGTCATCAACGATTCAATAAGCCCAACAGCAGCTAATAAGAACGCCGTACTTATTACCGTTCCCCAATGCCCACTGATGGTGCCAATTAATGGGAAAATTTGGAATTGGAATGTTGGTAAACCTCCTTCAAGTCCCGATCCACCACCGTCTTGGATAAATGATTGCACCGTACTAACATCTATTTCACCCCAAATACAAATCACGGATACTATTATTATTGCCGTAAGGGCACTTGGGATTTTGGTAGTAAGCTTGGGTAAGAAGTGCATAATTGCCATAGTCAGCAGAACAAACCCCACCATAATTAGCAATTCGGTGTTCCCAACCATTGACCCTAAAAAGTCAATTGGGCGCTCAAAAAAGTCTATTTTCCCTTCTCCGATTGCTGGAAACATTTTTAACTGAGCGAGGAAAATTACAATGGCCAACCCGTTCACAAATCCCATCATAACAGGATGCGGAATAAGTCTTACAAACTTCCCTAGTTTGGCAAATCCCGCAACAATTTGAATGGCACCTACAATTAGCAGAGTGATAAAAAGCCATTGCAAGCCCAATTGATCAACGGGTTCAGCAAGAGTTTTACCAACTACATTGCCTTCATGAACCAGATTAACCATAATTACGGCCATTGCACCGGTTGCACCAGAGATCATTCCAGGTCTTCCACCAAATATTGAGGTGATAATACCGACCATAAATGCACCATACAATCCAACTAGAGGATCGATGTCTGCAACGAATGCAAAAGCAACTGCTTCAGGTACTAAAGCGAGTGCCACCGTCAATCCAGAAAGTATGTCATTTTTTGGATTAGATGTCAGGGATTTAAGGAGGAATTTCATATCACCAGTTATTCTTAAAAGGCGGCAAAAGTAGTGTTTTTTTAATTAACGAGATGATATATAGGTGTTTAATTCGAGTAGTGATGATATCTTATCGTTGAAAGAGTACACTTTTTATAAGTTATTACGTTATTGTTGATATGTACCGTTTTTTGATATTTGTTTTAAGTTGGGTTTTGTTACTTAGTTCTTGTCAAAGGCAAAAGCAATTGGAGGTTAATCGTCCTGAAGGAAAAGGGCAGTTATGTTTGGAGGGAGTATATCAAAACGTATCGCCTACTGGTAAAGTTATTCGTTGGCGAGGTGATTATCATCAGCTAATTTTAGGAGAAGATGGTAAAAGCAGCTACTCATTATTTGCCCGTAAAAGCAGTTTTTACGACTACTCAATCGCCGTGGACTATAAGATAGAAGAAGGACAACTTTGGTTGTATATGGATTCCGTAATGAGTATGGGCTATCTATCGCTCAATACCACTATTTTAAAAATAGAGAAAGGAACCCCTTTGGCAGTATTTGAAGAAGAAGACGGGGATTTAAATTTGATTTGGGCGTATTCAGATATGTTTGGTTCCAAAGAGATGTTTTGTAACATACCTCCATCTCGAAAAACTCCCGTATATGAAGATTCTTGTGTAGGTGAAAAAAGTTATGTGAGATTTAACAAGGTAATGACTCAGTTAGGTAAGTCTACAGGCTTTGAGTTTTAGAAATAAAAAAAAAGTCCTGACAATTGAATGTCAGGACTTTTCGGTTTTTGTTTTGTTGTTATGCTACAAATTATGCGTTTGGTACACGTAAAACTTGTCCTGGATAAATTTTGTCAGGGTGAGATAACATTGGCGTATTAGCTTCGAAAATCTCATTATAGCGCATAGGATCACCATATACGTCTTTAGAAATTTTACTTAAAGTATCACCAGACTTCACAGTATGGAATACTGGTTGTGGTTCTGCCACTGGTTCTTCAGGACGAACATACATTCTGTCATCTACAGCAGCAATACCGTTAGTATTACCTACTACAAGAATTGCTTTCTCTCTTACCTCCTGTGATGCTGCTTCTCCAAAAGCCCATGCTTTATCTCCGCTAACAGCAACTCCAAACGATCCTATGTCTAAACCTAAGTTTCTAACTTCACCTTCTAGTTGGTTTGCAACTTGTTGATTCATTTGATCATATTTAGCTTTTGCATCAGCCTCTTCCTGCGCCACAGTTTTTCCAATTCCTAAGTATTCTGCTCCAGCGTCTTTAATAAATGAAAATAATCCCATAATTTTTTATTTAAATAATTCAATGTTAATCGTTAAACATGAACTCAATTTATATCAGGTTTGAGTATAAAACAAAAGAAAAGTAGTTGTTGATATGTGTTTTTCGGTGAAAAGTGAATTTAATTAGATGAATAAAAAAAACTCCCCTATCAAGCTTGCGCTATCAAGAGGAGCATTGAGGAGAATCTTAAGCCCTTTGAATTATTTCAAGGAACTCTAATGTTCTACAATAATTTGCTTATAAACTCTATTTCGAGAATTGTTAAGTACTAAATGATAAACCCCTGATTCAATGTTTATCACATCTATTTGCACTTTGTTAGTACCTGTTACAATTTGAACCTCTTTGTTCATGACTGTTCTTCCCATCATATCTAGGATATGAATATTACCCGTACTAACCTCTTTCGAATTGAAATGAATATTTAATAAATCATTCGTAGGTACTGGGAATACACCAATTATGTCTAAATCTGCATCTCTACTTAATGTTATTAAGTTAGACCTAGAAACCTGACCGTTAACAAGAATTTGATCTACTCTGTAAATATGGTTGGTAAAGAAGTCAAAGGTTCCATCTTTATAGGTGTCATTAACTAGATGTCCATTAGTTTGATGAATAACTTCTAAGTTACCACTTTTAGATGTACGATATACAATAGTGTTTTTAACTCTGATATGTTCACTATAAGTAATGTTTAATTGATTGAAGTCTGGTTGTTGACTGCCACTTAATGTTAAATTATTAATAGACGTAGGAATTGGACAAAAAGAAGTGTTTATGTCATATAGTCTTCCACCAATATAATTCAGACATCCAGACATTCCTGCAACTTCTGACCATAATCCAGCATCGGCAATTTCTGCACTTACTCCAGCATCGTTGGTGTTAACCGCATACACAGAATATACACCAGAGTCCCCGTATTCCGCAAAGGAAAAGGATCCCGTTAGGTTAGACGCATAGATAGAATCATTCTCATTTACTAGTACGTAAGTTTGAGAGTATCCTGGATCTGCTGTAAAACCTGAACTAGAGACGGTGATACTTGAATCTGCGTAGCATAGAGGCTCACATACATTAATTACTCCATCTTTAGGTCCAATTGCATCAAAGCAATTGGCAGCATCTGCGTCATAAGCCGCAACCGTAGCCCATAAATTGTTGATAGCTAATATACCAGGCATTGCTCCTTCGTAATTTACTGCATAAACTCTGTATTGTCCACCGTTAAGGCCTGAGAACGAACCAGTAGGATCAATTGATACAATGTTGTCTGAAGCATTTTCTACTAGAACATAGGTTTGCGAGAAACCTGGGTCTGCAGTAAATCCACTAGCACTTACGGAAACTGTTCCATCCGTATAATCACAACCAACTGGATCTATTGGGAGTTGTATGGTTCGGTAACAATCAGCAGAAGGGTAAGTATCATGAAGATTTACCTCAATTGAATCAGCTTGTCCTGAAGTTGTAATAATTATGGTGTTACACAACAAGTTACTACTATGAGCAGGAAATGCACCACCTAAGGTATAACGAACAGTACTACCTGAAATTGCTCCTGTATACACATCTCCAGCTGATGTTGAGAATGTTGGAGGGCTAAAACTTGAAATTGAGGTAAACGTTCCATCTTTAAAATCGAATTGTGCCCAATCTGGAATACCTTCTAGTCCTAACATTTCAATGCAAAGCGTGAAATTGTAGGTGTATGTTCCGTCTCCATTGTTCGTTTCAGAATTAAGAATGACATAGCCGTCATCGCATCCAAAACTGGAATTAATCCAACCTCCAAGGCTGAGTATTAATAATATCTTAACTAAATTTTTCATTTTAATGTTTCTTTAGTTAATGATTAATCCCAAGATCCTGCATCCGCGCCACAAGGAGGGGCTACCGCTCTACCACATATGAGGAAGTTATCAAAGGCTACACCAACCTCCTGCGTTGAGCCATCGGACCCAAAACGAACTTGGAACATAACACTGGATGCTTCATTTAAAGCCGCGGGCAGAGTAATGGTTGCTGTTTGCCAACCAGAATTATCTCCACTCCATCCATTTGGATCAGTAGCTACATCTCCAAAATTATCTGCGATTCCATCTACGCCTGTATTGTTGTACCAATTTACCCCAGTAGCGTCTGCTGTACTACCAGTAATAGTCCAGGATGTACCTCCATCTGTTGAGTAATAGATGTTCATTCCATCCCATCCTCCTTCGGTATTATATCTAACATCCATAGAGAGTGTTAATGAATCGTAGCCTGTAAAATCTAAAGCACTACTGGTAACTGTACTTGCTTCATCTGCTCCATACGCACCGTGAGAAGTTAAATTCCAGTGATCAGTGGTGTTGCCTGTGAATGAACTAGCATCTAAAGAGAACCCTGATCCTGTCCATCCGTTATTACCACTATCAAAATTATGATCAATAAATGATGTACAATAAGCAGTAACTGGTACAGGAGCCGCGTAGTAGTCTAAACAACTAAAGTCCAAATCACATCCAGATCCCACTGTATATGTAATACATGCTACGTAAAATCCATCCGGTGTTAAAGAATACCACTCAGGATTAAAGGTTGAGCTTTCTGAAGGGTTAGCTATTGCTGCATCTGCTGGAATCACAGCTCCTGAGCAAACACCACCCGATAACGCTCTCAATTCAACGGTTCTACTAGCGATCATAGCATCAATACATAAGCCGCCAATTGAATTTTGCATTTGTTGAATTAGTCCTAATGTACCATCAGAAGATGCTTGTACTGTATGACATGTGGTATAAGTGCCAGGCGTTTGGTTAGGGCTGAAGTCAACGCAATTTGCATCTG
>JAHDFW010000135.1 GCA_020627945.1 Cytophagales bacterium | reverse complement strand
TGAGCTAGGATCAAAAGGCTTTAAAACAAAAAACGGGACCAAAGGTCCCGTTCTCATTGTCAATATTGTTTCTGTTATTTATTAATTTATCTTCTTAGGCTATTTATTTAACCTGATCTACGATAGCTTTGAAAGCTTCTGGATTGTTCATAGCAAGATCCGCTAGAACCTTACGATTGATTTCAATTCCTTTCTCACTTAAACCATGCATAAATTTAGAGTAAGACAAATCATACTCACGTACACCTGCATTGATTCTTTGAATCCATAGTGCACGGAATTCTCTTTTCTTTTGCTTTCTATCACGGTAGGAATATTGCATCCCTTTTTCAACCGCGTTTTTAGCAACTGTCCATACATTTTTTCTTCTTCCGAAATAACCTTTGGCTTGTTTCAGAACCTTTTTTCTTCTAGCTCTTTTAGCTACTGAATTTACTGATCTTGGCATTTTTTTTCTCTTTAGGGTGCTTTGGCGACAATTTCAATTTCTATTATTTATCTAATTGAACGTTCTTATTACCAAATACCACATTAAACAATAATTACTTTAGTCTAAGCATCAACTTAACGTTGTTCTCATCAGCAGTGTGAACAAGTCCAGTTTTTGTAAGATTTCTCTTTTGCTTAGTTTCTTTTTTAGTCAAAATATGACTTTTAAAAGCGTGCTTTCTTTTAATCTTACCAGTACCAGTAAGCTTAAATCTTTTCTTAGCACTTCCTTTTGTTTTTACCTTTGGCATAATTTACTTTTTAGGTGAAACAAATATTGACATTCTTCTACCTTCCAATTTAGGAAGTTGTTCTATTTTTCCATACTCTTCAAGAGCTTGTGCAAATCTTAATAATAATAATTCACCACGCTCTTTAAATATAATTGTTCTTCCTCTAAACTGAACCCAGGCTTTCACCTTTGCTCCTCCTTCAAGGAATCCAATCGCATGTTTCAATTTGAAATTGAAATCGTGATCATCCGTATTAGGACCAAAACGAATTTCTTTTACTACAACCTTCTGCGATTTGGATTTTATCTCCTTTTGCTTTTTCTTCTGTTCGTACTTAAATTTCGAATAATCGATAATTTTACAAACAGGAGGAACTGCCTTAGGTGAAATTTCTACGAGGTCTAACTCCATTTCCTGAGCCATTCTAATTGCCTCGCGAATTCCAAGTACCTTGGATTCCACTCCTTCACCAACAACACGTACCTCTTGAGCAGTAATCTTATCATTAACTTTATAAGGCTCCTCTTTTCTTGTGTACCTACCGCGGTTTCTTCTGTTAAATCTCTTTGCTATGACTGTCTAGTTTAAATTAAAAAACGATTTGGGCTGCAAATATCGGGATATTTTTCACTTATCACCAACAAAATCACCTAAATATTATACTGCTGAGGCTTCTTTAAAGTATTTCACAAATTCTTCTAGCCCTTTTGTACCTAAATCTCCTTCTCCGTGACGACGAACAGCAACGCTATTTGACTCCATTTCCTGCTCTCCTACAATCAGCATAAAAGGTACTTTAGCAATTTCTGCATCACGAATCTTTCTACCTGTCTTTTCACTACGGTGATCAACAAAACCTGTAATTCCTGCATCTTGAAGGGCTGCAAATACCTTATCGGCATATTCTGCATGCTTTTCTGAAATTGGCAAAACAGCAACTTGCTCTGGTGCCAACCACAACGGAAAATTACCTCCACAGTGCTCAATTAACACGGCAATAAATCTCTCCAAGGAACCAAACGGCGCTCTATGAATCATTACTGGAGTGTGTTTTTCATTATCAGCTCCTACATATTCTAGTTCAAAACGCTTAGGTAAATTATAATCTACCTGAATAGTACCTAACTGCCAACTACGTCCTAAAGCATCTTTAACCATGAAATCTAACTTAGGTCCGTAGAATGCTGCTTCTCCTAATTCAGTCACGGTGTTCATTCCTTTTTCTTCGCAAGCTACTACAATTGCTTTTTCCGACTTTTCCCAAGCTTCATCATCACCGATGTACTTTTCTTTATTCTCAGGGTCTCTCAACGAGATTTGTGCAGTATATTCCTCAAAACCTAACGCTCTAAATACATAAAGCACTAAATCGATCACCTTGATAAATTCTTCCTTAACCTGATCTTCTGTACAGAAAATATGTGCGTCATCTTGAGTAAATCCTCGAACACGAGTTAACCCGTGCAATTCTCCACTTTGCTCGTAGCGGTATACTGTTCCGAACTCAGCCAATCTTACCGGAAGGTCACGATAGGATTTAGGACGTGATTTAAAAATCTCACAATGATGAGGACAGTTCATTGGTTTTAGCAAGTACTCCTCTCCTTCGTTCGGTGTCCTGATCGGTTGGAATGAATCCTCTCCATACTTAGCCCAGTGCCCTGAAGTTTCGTACAAAGCTTTACTTCCAATATTTGGAGTTATAACAGGAAGATAACCTGCTTTGATCTGAGCGCTTTTCATAAAGTCTGTTAAGCGTTCTCTAAGAATTGTTCCTTTAGGCAACCACAAAGGTAAGCCCATCCCCACAGTTTCAGAAAAGGCAAACAAATCCATCTCCTTTCCTAATTTCCTATGGTCGCGTTTCTTTGCCTCTTCAAGAATTTCTAGATAGTGATTAAGTTCTTTTTGCTTCGGGAAAGACACTCCATAAATCCTAGTCAACTGCTTACTTGTAACGTCACCTCTCCAATATGCACCCGCAACATTCATTAACTTTAAAGCCTTGATCGAACCTGTATTCGGAATGTGTGGTCCACGACATAAATCAGTAAAATTACCTTGAGTGTAAAAAGTGATTGTCCCGTCCTCTAAATCCTTCAGTAAATCAAGTTTATATTGATCTCCTTTTTCGGTAAAATAATCAACCGCATCTTGCTTTGAAATATCCTTACGAACATAGGCATTTTTCTCGCGTGCCAGCTCTATCATTTTCTTCTCGATATTAGGAAATTCGTCCGAAGAAAATTCACGATCACCAAAGTCCACATCGTAGTAAAATCCAGTGTCAATCGAAGGTCCAATTCCAAGCTTCACCCCAGGGTATAATTCCTCTAAAGCTTCCGCCATTAAATGCGCCGATGAATGCCAAAAAGTACTCTTACCTTCATCGTCATTCCATGTCAAAATTGCCACTTCAGAATCGGTGGTTATTGAACGAGATAAATCCCACACTTCTCCATTCACTTTGATGGAAAGTGCTACTCTTGCTAAACCTTCAGAAATGCTAGTCGCCACTTGCATTCCAGTTACTCCCGAGTCGTATTCTCTTACCGATCCGTCTGGCAATGTAATCTTAATCATCGATCTTAAAAATTATAAGTTTTTCTAATCTTTCACCAACAAAAATATTGGACCGCGAAGTTACCATTTTTAATGTTCATTAGTTAATAGCCTGCACAAAAAAGTTTAGAACTCTTGTCCTGTAGGGAAGGGAGACTCAGGTCAATTCTGACCTAACTAAAGTAAAAGTTTAATAGTAGCAAGAGTTATTTTTCCAGATATAAGACTAAAATCAATACAAATTAATTTATATAAAACTTTAGTTAAGGTTTAACAATACTTTTTATTGAAATACAAGTAATTATACTACAATGTTTACAATTGTAAACACCCTATTGTGCAAGAAAATAGTTACATTTTGTTTAATTTTTAAGGGTGGATTAATATTAATTTGTATATTTAACACTTAACCGAATTGTACTAGTTTTTATTTTTAATTTTAGCTAATGCTATACTCCGCAGAAGAATATCTTGACTACGTAATTGAATTAGATAAGCAGGCCGAGGGTCGAGATAATATTTTTGTATACAAGGGATATGTGGATCAGGAAGTGAGTAAGTTTTTTGCCAATCAGGTAAAAGCGCGTCTAGATGCTGAAGGTATGGATTATCTTTTAGCGAACAGAATTTACCACATAATGGTTGAATGTTTCCAGAACATTATTAGACATTCCGCAGCTCGTCCAGAAGGTAATCCTGAAAATGAAATCTCGAAAATTAGAGGCTATCTTTCCGTTAGTAAATCGGACGATTTCTTTATGGTTACAACAGGCAATTCTATTGAAGATGAAGCTACCAAAAACTTATCTGCTTGGCTGGATAAAATCAACGCTTTGGAACAAGACGAATTGAAGAAATTGTATAAGGAAATCCTTAGAGAAAATAAGCTAAATAATCGTGGTGGAGCAGGGCTTGGATTCGTTGATATGAAGAAGCGAACTAAGAACAAAATTGACTACCGAATTTGCCCACTAAATGAGGATAATAAATTCCTTATTTTGAATGTAAAAATTAGAGGTAATTAAGCAACCAATTTCGCGGTAACTCCCCCCTATTTAATTGCTTTTTTGAACCCGAATATTTGAATGTTCTAGTGCCAAGAAATAGAAAATGAATGGGGTTTTATGTTGATTATAAGAACGCTTTTCATCACCTTTTTTCTTCTGTTATATCAGAATACATTTGCTCTCCATCTTTAAAATCATTGGAACACTCCATCCAATGGCTAACGGAAAACTTCAAAAATGAACCATTCAATCAAGCATGTAAATCTTGTCGTGATTGTTCAAAGATCTAGATCAATCCGAGTATCTGGGGAATTCATTTCATTCATAATTTAATTGCAAATAAGAAAGTTGAAATCCGAAATTTGAAAAGGCCCCTAATATTCATTAGAATGGGCTTTTCAGATTTCTAGTTTTCGGATTTCATATTTTTTTTTGGTTTCAACACTAATAAACAAAAAAGCACGTAAATATTATTTCTCCCCAAGTTTTCCGCTTGATCCAAAAATCTTGTTATCTGACTCTTTGCGTAATTCAAGAAACTCTCCTTATATCTCAGAAAGATTGATTGGAAATTGTCAAGCCTTAGACAAACTCAACAAGCTTATTTACTTAGATTCCATTTTATGTTCAATAATTAGAAATGGTAACAAACGAACGGAAAAGAAGCACCGTAACTGGTTGAATGAACTGGATAAATCCATACAAACTCATTCCAAGCAAAGTAAAAAAAGTAGATCCGCTTTTCTCAATGAGCAACTCGATTTTGCGGTAGTGGCTTATAAATCCCGCATCCAAGTTCTTCGGGGAGAGTAATTTTATTTCTTCAAATACTTCACTATTAAACGAGCCGTATTTTCGGAAGCGGATGAATCGTTAGCAAGGTTATTACGCATATCTTCATACCCTTCTAATACTTGTTGACGCCCTTCCCCTTCCAATACTCTTTCGAGCTCTTTACGCAACCTGCGAGGGTTATAGGCATCTTGAATTAACTCAACTACTACTTTCTTCTGAGCGATTAAGTTAACCAAACTAATAAAAGGCACCTTAATAACCATTCTGCCTATCCAATAAGAAATGATACTAGTTTTATAGCAAACGACTTGAGGCACCTTAAATAATGCTGTTTCTAAGGTAGCTGTACCAGAGGTAACAAGAGCCGCCTCCGATTGTGTCAACAAATCATAGGTCTGATCGTATACTATCTTGATATTTGGTCGATTTTCGAAATTTTGGTAGAACTCTCTTGGTAAATTATTTACAGCAGCCACCACAAACTGGTATTGCGGAAAAGAAGGTAATAAACTCAACATATAGATTAGCATATGTTCAATTTCAGCTTTTCTACTTCCTGGTAAAACAGCTATAATCTTCCTTTCCGGGTCTAAATTATTATTTTTAGCAAAGTCTTGATTAGGTTCAAAACGCGAGATGGAGTCAAATATTGGATTACCTACGTAATCAGCCTCATAGTTGTGTTTTTGATAAAAAGCTTTTTCAAAAGGCAAAATACAGAACATTCTATCCACATATGCCTTTATCTTCTTGACTCTACCCGTATTCCATGCCCAAATTTTTGGAGAAATATAATAATAGACTTTTAAACCTTTTGATTTGCAATACTTAGCCATTCTCATGTTAAATCCTGCAAAATCAATTAAAATAACTACATCAGGCTTATATTGATCTATGTCACTCTTGATTAGCTTGAGCATTTTGGAAACTGCTCCTAGATGAGTAATCACCTCTATAAACCCCATAAATGATATACTCGAGTAATGAGAAGTCAATTCTGCTCCTTCTTCGACCATCATATCCCCCCCCATACATCTAAACTGGGCTTCTGAATCAAGCTTTTTGATTTCCGAAATAAGCCGTGCTCCGTGCATATCGCCCGAACGCTCCCCCGCTACTAAATAATACTTCATCCGTATATGGCTAATTAAAGCTACTACTCCCCGTAATATTCAACAAAGTTCCTTGGTGTTTCATATAATCTAAGACTATGCAAAACAGCTCTATTATCCGAAATAGCTGGAATTTCATCACAAATTTGCTTCCAAA
Source organism: Cytophagales bacterium (assembly GCA_020627945.1). Lineage (GTDB taxonomy): Bacteria > Bacteroidota > Bacteroidia > Cytophagales > JAHDFW01 > JAHDFW01. The sequence goes on along the minus strand of JAHDFW010000135.1, from coordinate 5,304 downwards.
ACTCTACAACTAAAACCTCACTAGATGTTGCCTTTCCTTTCATGAAATCTACGTCCAAATTGAGGTTTTTATGGTCAACCTTATCAATAATTCGATCATTAATGAGCTTACTTAAATCTTTTAGATTTACTACAAACCCAGTTTCAGGATCAATTGTCCCCTTTAAGCATACCTCCAATTCATAATTGTGTCCATGCCAATTAGCATTAGCACATCCACCAAAAACGGCTTCATTCTCTTCTTTGGACCAATTTTCATTATACAGCTTATGTGCTGCGTTAAAATGCTCTTTTCTATATATATATACCATACGAAGCTGGAATTATGTAAGTTTTTTGAATCCAAAAAATTCGAGTTGAAACATTATTCGAACCGATAATTGGATTTCAACAGCAAATATACAAAGAAAGGAACACCAAAAAAGGATGTAACGATACCAATTGGTATTCCAACTGGTGGATATACTAAACGCCCTACAATATCACAGACCATTAGGAAATTTCCCCCAATCAACATGGAGTTCCATAAATTCCAACGATTGGTAGCTCCATAGATGGCACGAACAAAATGCGGCACAATAAGTCCTACAAATCCAACTGCTCCTACTAATGTGACGGTCACAGATGCGATTAAAACAGAACCAACAAGCACCAGATTATAATATCTATTGACGTTCAAGCCTAAATCAGAAGCTCTTTCACGACCTAAAAGCAATAAGTTAACATGTTTATATAATAAACTGAACATCAATATAGTTAGAACCACCAATATGAACAATACTGGTAAGTCCATCCATCCTATCTGTTCGAAACTACCTAATGCCCAAAACACAATCGTTCTTAATTTAGCCGAAGAATCTGACATATAAGCTAGTAATGCTACAATCGAAGTAAGCAAGGAACTCATTGCTATACCACCAAGGAGCAGTTTAGAACCTTGAACTAACCCCTTTCTTCTTGCTACACGAATCACCAATAATGTAGAAATCATTGCAAATATGAATGCAACCACCGCTGGCATATAAATTCCAGCTATTGAGATAGGAATCAATCCAAAAAAGACCAGATTGGCTCCTAGAGAAGCTGCTGAAGATGTTCCTAAGATATATGGTTCAGCCAAAGGGTTGTTTATGGTTATTTGCATTAAATAACCCGCCATAGCCAACGCTCCACCAACCAGAAAGGTCATAAAAACCCGTGGCATTCTTAGGTTCCAAATGGCAAAATGCTGCGTATTTTGAAAATCAAAGTTAATTATGGCTTCATTCAGTTCTTGAAATGATGTTTCGATACTTCCTACGGTAAGTCCTACTACACATAAAACTAGAGCCAATATTAATAGCCCCGTACTAATCCATATGGAACCTCTCCGTTGCATTATTCACATTGATCCAAAGCGGCTCTTATTTCATTGATCGATTCAATTACTCGTACACCTTGACGGCTCATTAAATCATCTGTCATCTTAAAAATTTGACGTTTTTTATACGCAGTAGTCCTTTTCAACACTGGATAGATCGCAAAAAATGTCGAATCCATATGCTGAAAATCACCTCCTAAAATCACATCCGGATTTTGTTTAAGAATATATTCAGGGTCCAATTTTGGGTATGGAGATTCCAATTGAACGTCTATCGCATTTAATGCTCCCAACCATTCTAATTTTTCGTTAAACAACGTATTTATTCCATACGCATAAATGGGTGAAGTTGAAGCCAATGCAAGAACGCTAAGCGAATCACCAGTTTCTCTTATACATTTACCTTTAAGTTGATTAAGCTGCTGATCAAATTGGTTTTGTAACTGCTCCCCTTTCTTCCTGTTGCCAGTTAAATCACCTAGTGCTACGTATGTCTTACGAATATCACTGAAACTTGAAATTTTCACATGGTACACATTTAGTCCCAACTTACGCATTCGCTCTATATCTGCAGGTTGACTCATCCCTTCCATTACAAACACAACATCTGGCTTAAGCGAAATAAGCCTCTCATAATCAAGAGGATAATTGTTTACAACAGTTTTATTGATTACCGACGCTGGGTAGTTACAATTCTGAGTTCTTCCAACAATTATAGAATCTGGACATAAAATCCCTAGAAATTCTGTGAGATTAGGTGCTAACCCGATTACCCTTTTTACGGGACTTGGGATAATAACCTCATTGCCTTGATCGTCTTTCGCTACTAATTGGACCATATCATCATGATTAATGGCAGTATTGCGAAAACAAGAAGAAAATACCGCTGTGACAGCTAGAATTAGGAGTATCTTAGATAAAGTGTGGTTCAAAAGATTAAAGATTAGTAATTTCGTCAAAAATAAGAAAAAGCATGATAGTAGTAACAGGCGCAGCAGGATTTATAGGAAGTTGTTTGGTTTCAACGCTTAATCAGACCACCGATAAGAATATTTGCATCTCAGATGACTTTGGAAATTCTATCAAAAATAAAAACCTGGAAAATAAGGGATATCAATTTCAAATAAATAGAGAAAAGCTCTTTGAGTTCCTTGAAACGCACACTCCTGAGTTCATATTTCATCTAGGTGCCAGAACTGATACTACTGAATTCGACACAAAAATATTTGATAAACTCAACCTGAATTATTCGAAAGAGGTTTTCAACTACTGCGTAAAAAAACAAATCCCAATGGTATATGCCTCTTCGGCTGCTACCTACGGTTCTGGGGAACTTGGTTATAAGGACGATGAAGCATTAATTCCGCAATTGACACCATTAAACCCATATGGTGATTCTAAAAACGACTTTGACAAATGGCTCTTGGAACAAACTGAACATCCCCCATTCTATGCTGGACTAAAGTTTTTCAACGTTTATGGGCCTAATGAATATCACAAAGGACGAATGGCCTCAGTGATTCTTCATGCGTTTCGTCAAATCCAAGAAACTGGAAAAATGAAGCTCTTCCGTTCTCATAATCCAGATTTTAAAGATGGAGAGCAAATGCGTGACTTTGTTTACGTGAAGGATGTAGCTAATGTACTTATGTATCTGTATAACAACCATAAAACCGTTAATTCAGGCATCTATAATTTAGGTTCAGGGAAAGCTAGAACATTTCTTGACCTAGTTAGAGCAACATTCAAGGCATTAGAAATTGATGAAGATATTAGCTTTATTGATACTCCAGAGGACATTCGTGACAAATACCAATACTTCACGGAGGCCTCAATGAATAAATTGATAGAAACAGGTTATAATGATGCTTTTCACACTTTAGAGGAAGGAGTTACGGATTACGTCAAAAACTATCTCATTAACCAAAAGTATTATTAATTCGACTTATAAAACCCGAAAATAAACCATGAAGACCCGATTAGATCTTGTATGCCCTAGCCCTGATGCATGGATTGAAGCCGTAATGAACGACTTCGACTCTTTTCTTATTGACCATGCAGATTGCGAACGTAAAGCTTCAGCCATGATGATGGGACTGATTGCTAAATACCCTAATCGAACCGAAATTGTGCCTCAACTGATTGAAACCGCTATTGAGGAACTAGAACATTTTCGCGACGTATATAAACTTCTGGAATTGAGAGGCTTAAGAATGCCTGACAAAATGGATAGAGATCCTTATGTACAAGAGCTAGTAAGTAAATGTCGTCATACGCCTAATGAGCGTTTCATGGATCGAGTACTCCTTGGTTCCGTTGTAGAAAACCGAGGTGCTGAACGTTTCAAGCTAGTTTACCATGCTTTGGAAAAAGGAGAACTTAAAGAGTTTTATCATCGATTATGGGCATCAGAAGCAAAACATGGTGAACTATTCGTGCACCTTACCATGCAATATTTCCCTGAGGAAGAAGTTTATAAAAGGCTGGAAGAACTCAATGAAATGGAGGGCGAAATAATCTCAAAACTACCTATTCGCGCAGCGTTGCATTAAAACTTATAGGATTTAGTTATCAAATATTAATTAGAGTCGTAATTGGTTGGATTACTCACAGCCACTTTCTATCTTTCATACACAATTAAGTAAAGAATGAATTCTGTACAAACCGGAAGCTTATTAATCTCTATGCCCTTTTTGGGTGACCCAAATTTTGAACGTAGTGTGATCTTGATCTGTGAACACAACGAAGAAGGTTCATTTGGTCTCATTCTTAATCAAAAATCTAGTTTTCAGATCAATGATTTTGAACTTTTCGATGATCCAGACTTCGATCAGGAGGTATTTTTAGGTGGCCCGGTCCAACACAACACGGTACATTTCATTCACAATCTGGATGGCTTATCGGAAAGTCAAGAAATTCGTAAAAACATCCTTTGGGGTGGAGATTTTGAAGCATTGCAGGAACAAGTAAACCTTGATTATGAATCTGTTGAAGGTAAAATTAGATTCTATCTTGGTTATTCAGGTTGGGGTCCTGAACAATTGCAAGGTGAAATTGAAAGTAAATCTTGGATTGTTTTCAATGATTATTCCACTAACCTCTTTAAGATTAAGCCAGAAGAACTTTGGAAAACTGTATTAAAAGAAATGGGTGGAGATTATGCTCAATTCGCTAATTTCCCAATCGATCCTTCGCTTAATTAAACCTAATTTAAATACAATACACAAGCTTATGAGAACATTGTTCACAGTGCTATTTGCTGTTACATTTGCAGCTTCAGGTTTTGCACAAGACACTTATTCTAGCAAAATTAAAACACATCAACTTGAGTTAAACAAAGAATTTAAAAGCAAAGAAGATTCTCCGTTAACAAAAAAAGATCGTAGAAAATTTAAAGCGTTAGATTTTTACCCAATAGACAGTACTTATCGAATTAAGGCCAAATTCGTACGTACAGCTTCTCAAAAACCATTTAGAATGGAAACTACAACCGATCGTAGACCAGTATATGAAAAATACGGTGAAGCCCATTTCACTTTCAACGGGCAAGATCATGTTCTGGAAATATATCAAAGTCACAGGTTACGTGAAATGGCAAAATATAAAGATCATCTATTTCTCCCCTTCCGCGATCGTAGCTGTGGCAATGGGAGTTACGGAGGAGGACGTTATTTGGATCTTAACATTCCAGACGGGGAAGAAATTATCCTTGATTTCAACTTAGCTTATAACCCATATTGTGCATATAATTCAAAGTTTTCATGCCCAATAGTACCGAAAATTAACAGTTTGAAATTTGAGGTTAAAGCAGGAGTTAAAGCTTTTGAAGGAGGCGACAAGCATTAATTTCACCTACCAATAATATTTTTTGTGCGATGCAACTTATAATTTTTTGTGGTATTCAGGCGTCAGGAAAGTCGTCATTTTATCGAGAACATTTCTTTA
>JAHDFW010000134.1 GCA_020627945.1 Cytophagales bacterium | reverse complement strand
ACTAACCGCAATGCTAAGGTCAAACTGATCTGTAATTCTTAAGAACTTTGGTGACAAGATGACAGAGAAAGTTAAGTTTTTCTCTGGTTCTGACTCCCAAACATTGCCTACTTGTCCTCTACCCTGACTTTGATGCTGACAAATTACTAATTCGCCTTCCATGGCCTTGTTTTTGCTGGTAAGCTTGTAGGCTTCTACATTAGTTGAGGTGCAATGATCCAAATATTGAACCTTTTGACCGATAAAAAGCGTATTGGGAGAAATATTATACAATTATATTTTCTATTTTTGAGCAAATTTAAACACCTGAATGAATAATCCTAAAGTTTCTGTCTCGGCAGATGAATTATCGCAAGCCATAATTGGCAGCATGCAAGATAAGAAAGCCGTAGATGTAACACTCCTTGATCTTAAAGAAATTCCTTCTGCTATCACAGAATACTTTGTGATTTGCACGGCTACTAGTTTCACTCATCTAGATGCAATAGCAGACGGCGTTGAGGAAGATCTCGAAAAGAAATATAATGAATCACCAATGCATCAAGAAAAAGTAAACAACATGGAATGGGTTGTTTTAGACTATTTCAACGTAGTGGTTCATATTTTCTCTAAAGAGAAAAGGGACTTTTATGATTTGGAAGGACTTTGGGGTGATGCAAAGTTTACAAAGTTTGAATAAGCTCAAATATCCCGTGTAAAAAAGATAAAGTTTAAATTAAAGAGGTTAGATTGTTTTAGAATGTCTGAAAACGAAAATAAAAAAGATAAGAAAGGAGGTGTACTTCCTGAAGGAGGAAAACCAAATCCACAAATTTGGATTATAGTAGCTGTGTTAGCTGCTATGATTGCAATATTCTTATTCAGTGGTACTGGTAGTACTGTGTCGATCAATGAGAAGCGTTTCGAAGAAATGCTTAATAGCCACGACATCAAAAAATTATTGATGATTAATGGTGAGGTGGTTGAAATAACACTTAAGCCAGAGGCTCTTGAAAATGATAAGTACAAAGAGGACTTAACAAAGAAGAAATTCTTACCAATGGCTAGTAAAGATGAAGCTCATTACTCTCTGAAGATTGTAAATGGTGAAATCTTTAATAATCGTCTTAAGGAATTACAGAAAGGATTTAGTAGAGAAGACTACGTACCGTTGGAAGTAGATCGCCGCGAAGGTGCTGATCAATATTACCAATTGCTTTTCCTTGTATTAATGCTAGTACTTTTCTGGTTCTTAATGAGAAGAATGACAGGTGCTGGAGGATCTGGATCTCAAATTTTCAATATAGGAAAATCAAGAGCTCAGTTATTTGATAAGTCGAAAAATGTAAATGTAACGTTTGAAGACGTTGCTGGACTTGAAGGGCCTAAAATAGAGGTACAGGAAATCGTTGACTTCCTTAAGAACCCTGCTAAATATACTGATTTAGGTGCTAAAATACCTAAGGGGGCATTACTTGTAGGACCTCCAGGAACAGGTAAAACATTACTGGCTAAGGCAGTAGCTGGAGAAGCTCAGGTTCCTTTCTATTCTTTGTCTGGTTCAGACTTTGTAGAAATGTTTGTAGGAGTTGGGGCTTCGCGTGTAAGAGATTTATTTAAGCAAGCAAAAGCCAAAGCGCCTGCGATCATATTCATTGATGAAATTGATGCAATTGGACGTGCTCGTGGTAAAAGCCTTGCACAAGGTGGTAACGATGAACGTGAAAACACATTGAACCAGCTTCTTACAGAAATGGATGGTTTTGGCACCAATTCGGGAGTTATTATTATGGCTGCGACTAACCGTGCTGATGTATTGGATAGAGCCTTATTAAGAGCGGGTCGTTTTGATCGTCAGATTCATGTAGACCTTCCAGAACTTGTAGAGCGTAAAGAAATTTTTGAGGTACACCTGAAACCACTTAAGTTAGACACTTCTGTGGACTCAAGTTTCCTTGCTAAACAAACACCTGGATTTTCAGGAGCAGATATTGCAAACATTTGTAATGAAGCTGCATTGATCGCTGCTCGTAAAAAGAAAAACACCATTGGTAAACAAGATTTTCTTGATGCTGTTGATCGTATCATAGGTGGATTAGAAAAGAAAAATAAAATCATTACTCAAGAGGAGAAAAATGTGATTGCATACCATGAAGCAGGACACGCAACTGTAAGTTGGCTTCTTGAGCATGCTGCTCCATTGGTAAAAGTTACTATTGTGCCACGTGGTCAATCCTTGGGTGCTGCTTGGTACTTACCAGAAGAAAGACAAATCACAACGGAAAAACAGCTGTTGGATGAAATGTGTGCTACCTTAGGAGGTAGAGCAGCCGAGCAAGTAATGTTTGGAGAAATTTCAACTGGTGCATTAAGTGACCTTGAAAAGGTAACAAAGCAAGCTCTTGCCATGGTGACTGTATATGGTCTGAATGATAAGCTTGGTAACATTAGTTACTACGACTCTACTGGACAGTCAGAATATAGTATGACTAAACCTTATAGTGAGAAGACGGCTGAGTTGATTGATTCAGAGGTGAGTGGCGTGATTGAAACTTCATATCAAAGAGCACTTGAATTACTTGGTCAGAATAAGGATAAGTTAAGTGAACTAGCTCAATTACTTATTAAAAAAGAAGTAATTTTCGCGGAAGATCTTGAAAGAATATTTGGACCTCGCCCTTTCCCTGAAAGTGCACGTCAACGTATGAATCGTGAAGGATTAGAAGGTGTTAATACGGACAAAACAGAAGCTGCTTCTAAACCGGTTGAACCTGTTAAGGCAGAAGTTTCTGACAATGGAGAAAGTGAAACTACTGAGTCTCTTACAAAAGATGATAAACCTGCTGAAAAGAAATCAGAAACAGAGTCTGATGAAAACAATGCAGATTCTAACTCTTCAGCAACAGAACCAGATTTCAATAAAGATCCAAACGAAGAAGTTTAATTAAAGTTATGGCAAATGGGTACTTCAAAATCTAAGGAAAGAATATTAGCTAAAATTCGTGAGGCAAATTCAGTACCTCGTGAACTTCCTATTCCAACACCAGATTTTGAAGGAGAAATCTACGCACATGATAACGAAGACACTGCTGTAATTTTTGCTACTAACTTCACAAATGCTGCAGGTAAACTCGTTTATTGTAAATCAAACGAAGAGCTCTACGAGAAGCTCAATGGCTACTTACAACAAGAGAACTTAACCAACAACTATGTTTGGGAAGAAGAGCTCTCAATTAATCTTGAGAAGGGAGGTATTAAACATAAAACTTCTGATGCTGGATTTATTGAAAAAGTAGATTGTGGAATAACCTATTGTGAATATTTGATTGCAAGAACTGGAAGTATTCTAGTAAGCAGTAAATTAGGAGGAGGAAGAATTTTGAATTGCTACCCTCCTATTCATGTAGTTTGCGCAAATCTTTCCCAATTAGTATATGACATTCAAGATGGTATTGATAACGTTCGGGACAAATACGATGAACAAGAAGCACCCTCTTTAATTTCTCTTATCACTGGGCCAAGCAGAACGGCCGATATTGAAAAAACTCTGGTAATGGGAGCACATGGTCCAAAGGAATTAATATTATTCCTCGTAGACGATCTATAGTACGGAGTTTTTCAGATAAATTAGTACATTCGCTTACTACGGACTCAGCTAAATCATGCTTTCCATTAAAATTGAAGATAATCAAGCAGTTTACTTTGCATCAGACTTTCATTTAGGTGCTCCTAACCATGCTAAAAGTCTGATTCGTGAAAAAAGAATTGTACGCTGGCTTGATTCTATTGAGCACAATGCGCACTCTATTTTTCTGGTGGGCGATCTCTTTGATTTTTGGTATGAGTACAGCAGCGTGGTTCCTAAAGGTCATGTTCGACTCTTAGGTAAACTTGCGAACCTTGCCGATTCTGGAATCAAAATATATGTATTCACTGGCAATCATGATATGTGGATGTTCGGCTATTTTGAGGAAGAGTTGGGAATTCCAGTTTTTAGAAAATGTCAACATGTTGAAATTAACGGAACTTCTTTCCATATAGGACATGGAGATGGTTTAGGTCCTGGAGATCATGTCTACAAACTATTCAAGATGATCTTCGAAAATAAAGTTTGCAGATGGTTGTTTTCTAGAGTCCACCCTAACTTCGCAATAGGATTGGCACGCTTTTGGTCCAGAAGAAGTAGAGAGACTGGGATTGAAAAGGAAGTCGAGTTTTTTGGAGAAAAAGAGTGGCTTGTACAATACAGTAGATCTGTTGAAGAAAATCAACATCATGACTACTACATTTTTGGACATCGTCATTTCCCTAAAATATATCCGCTAAACGATAAATCGAATTACGTAAATCTCGGTGAGTGGATGAACTACTATACTTACGCTTGTTTCGATGGCAATAAACTTGAAATAAAGGAGTTTGAAAACTAAGAATCCTCAAACTCAAAGAACAACAGATTAAATGACCAAGCAACTACTATTTAACGTAATGTTATTACCATTATTAATGGTCTGCTTAAGTTCAGCATTTGGTCAATCTTCACTGGATTTAAAATTTCACAAAAGCTACGAAAACGTACAACTTTGCTCGATAGATAAGAAAAACAATGTTTTTATAGCGGATGAAAATGCCAATATCTTCAAAATAGATTCCAACGGCAATCAAGTAGTACATTTTAGTCCTAATGTTCCTGCTCAAATAACCATGATGGATATTAATAGTTCATCCCGCCTCATGATATTTTATGAAGAGTTACAAGAGATTTTGTTTTTAGATTGGCTGCTCTCCCCAATTTCGAAACATCAATTCGATATGGACCAATTTGGATATGTTAGTGCGGTTTGCCAAAGTGCAAATAATATGCTTTGGGTTGTAGATAATTCCTCTTTTACACTTAGCAAGTACGACCCCTTAAGAAAGCAAGTTATTGTGGAAACCAATCTTGAGGCTCTTCTCGGTTCTGACTTACATCCTCTGTTGATGAAAGAAATTGATAATTTCTTATATGTAAGTACTGAGAAAAATGGAGTTTTGGTATTTGATAATTTAGGCAACTATAAAAAGAAACTGCCCTTCAATAATCTCAAACATTTCGATATCCAAAACGGAATTTTCTATTGGAACGAGTCTGAAACTGGCTTAATTACTTATTTCGACTTATTAGGGTTAAATACGACAGAGGAAAAAGTTGGGGTAAAAGGTTACATCTATCTGCGCGATGATAAATGGTTCGTAATTCGAAACGGACATATAATGATGTATAAAGAAAATCCCTGATCAATGACCAGGGATTCACAATACGGACAAACCTTTGGTTGATCCTATTTCAATCTTATCTTAGATTTCTTTGATGTTCTCTACGATGTGATTTACCAATTCTGGTAATTCTCTACCCTCGATGTGGTGACGTTCGATTACTGAAGATAACTCACCGTTTGACTTAAAGAAAGCTATACATGGAGATGATGGAGGAAAAGGCATCATATGTTCTCTAGCCTTATTAACTGCATCAAATTCCATTCCTGCAAAAGCAGTAACCAATTTAGATGGTTTATTTTCTGCAACCTGCAATGCCATTTTTACTGCTGGTCGAGCAATACCTGCCGCACATCCACAAACCGAGTTCACTACCAACATAGTGCTACCCTCGCTTGTAATTGCTCCTTCTGTATCTTCTGCTGTCATTAGTTCAGCAAATCCTACAGATGTTAAATCTTGTCTGATTGGAGCTACTAATTCTTCTGGATAATTTCCCATATTATTTTAATCAAAATTCTGTTCTATAAATAGTCATCTCTATTAACACCAAAGGATGTCTTGTAGTTCAATGACTTTCTTCGCTGCAAAATTAGAAAGATTTTCACACCTTTGCAATCTAATTACAGTTATGACAAAAGCGAAGTCCATAAGTCTCAAAGATATTAACAAATTAGCCATCCCTGCTATTCTTGCTGGCATAGCCGAACCATTGATTGGATTGGCAGATACCGCTATTGTTGGTCATTTAGGAGCGACTGAACTAGCAGCAGTCGGAATTGGATCAGGTTTATTTCTTTTTTTCATCTGGACATTAAGTTCCATGAAAAGTGCGATATCCTCTATTGTAGCTCAGTACTTTGGTAAAGAAGATCTTGATTCTGTAAAAACTTTGGTCCCACAAGGAATAGGTTTCGCATTACTTGTGGGTATTATGCTTATTGTGGGAACGGTTCCAACATCTTCGTTTGTTTTAGAATTCTTCTATCAAGCAAAAGGCTCTTTACTGAACATGTCTGAGGATTATTACAGCATCAGAGCTTTTGGGTACCCATTTACGTTAGCCACTTTTACCATTTTTGGAGTTTTTAGAGGTTGCCAGAATACTCTCTGGGCCATGAAAATTAGTATTATCGGAGGACTCGTTAACATTGTTCTGGATTATGTTTTTGTTTATGGGATTTTCATTCCGGAACCATTAGGTATAGAAGGTGCTGCATATGCAACGTTAGTAGCACAAGTATTGATGTTTGTCTTGAGTATGTATATACTAATAACCCGATACTCTCACACTTATATGCCTTCGCTTAAGCTAAATCCTGAGCTTCGTACTATGCTAGTCATGTTCGTTAATTTGTTTCTCAGAACTATCTTCCTTAATGTGGCATATTCGTTAGCAATCCGATTGAGCACTCAATATGGAGAAGATCAAATTGCTGCACATACCATTGCAATGAACATATGGTTATTTTCTGCTTTCTTCATAGATGGCTATGCCAATGCAGGCAATGCAATTGCGGGCAGATTAATTGGTCAAGGGAATAATGAAGAGTTATATCGAGTAGGAATACAAATAGCAAAAATCAGCACGTTGATTGGCGGGTTGCTTGGTTTGTTCTATCTGGCATTATATCCCTGGATTGGAAATGCCTTTACTTCAGAAGCTGGAGTATTAACTATGTTCAAATCCATATTTTACTTTGTAATTATCTCTCAACCTATAAACGGAATTGCCTTCGCCCTTGATGGTATATTCAAAGGCTTAGGCAGAACTTCCTTGTTAAGAAACACCCTGTTTTTGGGCACGTTTTTAGTATTTATTCCCGTGGTATTCTTCTTCGACTATCTTGATTTCGAAATGACCGCAGTATGGCTTGCGTTTACCACATGGATGATGTTTAGATCTGGTAGTCTCATTTATGTTTTTATCCGAGACTATAAGCGTTAATGCTCATACCAGCTATCTTCTATTTCAGAGTACTTTTGCTTATGTTTTAAGTCTGATTGACTAGGGTTATCCGAATACTCACCTCCTTCTTTAATTACTACAGACGAAAATAAGTTCAGTAACATATAATCATATATATTTTTACTTGCTGCAGTATTCTGAGGATTAATAACTTTGAATGTTGGATCAAGATTTTTCAATTCATCCATGTGAAAAACTGGCCCTTCATAATCCAATCCTTTTGCGTTACATTCAGCAGAAAAAATCAACCTCACATACTTGATCTTCTTTTGCATTCGCGAATGTTTTTTATCAAACTGTTCCACTTCTTCCACATCCATATACACTTTAAAGCAATTCAATAAACTTGGATCAAGTTGAGCGCAACTAGTCTCCAAACACAACAACGAATTATCCGACTGTTGCTCAATTTGCGGTTGTGGCATACCAAAGTGGGTTAAAAAATCTTGATATGTCATAGGTGTAGTTGGAGACTTTGGAAAATAACCTTGTATTTGTCCACCGCAAAAAGCTTCAAGCAACATGCGAGGAATTTCCTTTGCTTCGCGATTTTGCTTATTTCTAAAATCAACTCTTGACAATGTTTCTTTTTTATAAGATACATTTTGAGCAAAGGCTGGCTGTACAGCTACTATTGCCATTAACATTATAATTAATTTAATCTTTTTCATCTCTGTAAATTAATTTTTGAAACTCTATTTAAGACCTGTTATTGATGCCATTTCTTGCTTACTGGTAGGTATTGTTGGATCCAGTTCCAATTCAAACGTATGGCTTTTCCCATTCAATAGGGCTATATTTAATTTAGCCTTATCTTCTTCCGAAAAAACTGCAACTCTCCCCTCTTTATCAACCGCAAAAATTTTATAATCCGATCTTGGTAATAGTGCAAACTTGTCTTTCCATTCCTCTTTGTAGAAATACAATACCGAGTTTATCCCTTCATAAGCGACATAAATCTTGTTCAAGTCTGAAGGCATTCCTTTAATTTTAAAGTTGGCCATAATTGGTATTCTATCTTCCTCTTCTAAAATTCGATCATAGTTATATAGTCCCATTTCTTCGATGTTCATTGCTTTAAAAATCTCTGGTTGTGATTCTACGAAATCGCCCCAACCTCCCCATTCATCCCATTCAGAGTCACAGTCGTCGCACCAATCATCAACATCCCACTCAGAGAATTCATCCTGCTCAAATGATACTGGTGGTCCACTTCCCCAAAGATCGTCCGTATTCCCATTATTAGTTTGTATTCCTATGTTGATTACCGGGTCGGATAGTTTCTCCCATAGATTGGTTGATGTATTAAAGAAATACCCTTCCAAACCTTCTATCTCGTTTTGACTTGCAAATCGAACTTGAATAGTTTTATCTTTTGCTAGTTTCAATTCTTCCCCATTACTAAAAGCATAGATTTCGAACATACCACCGCTTTCTAAATTCACTATTTTTCCAGAAGCATCTTTAAACTTCATAGAAGTATTGTGCATTACCATATCCAAGGTAGTATGAATCTCTCGATACTTTATTTGAACAGGTTCCGTACATAACTTCCCATTAGAGTAAACAAATGCATTTTCTGGAACATAAATTCTACTCCCCGATTTAAACTGAAGAGCATTACAGTCATGCGGAGTTGCGTTGAACGTTGTAAAAGTTGGTGCTGACCATCCAAACGTCAGGCTAGCACTAATCAACATCAAGCTAAAAATTAACATTGTTTTTTTCATGGCGTACAGGTTTAAATTGAACATTTATTTTACCTGTATTCCAACAAGCTCAATGTGTCACCCATTTTTTTTATTATTTTCTCTTTGGCCATTTTACTTATATTTGCACACTTTTAACGTTGACAAGTGTTCAAAAAACTCAGACCATACCTTTCGCTGATAATGCTGTTTGTACCTGGAGTACTTATGTGCGTTTTATTGATCGTTTACAAGGAGCATCCGAATCTAAATATAGATCATTCATTTCCATATCTACCTTGGCAATTTTGGTTAGTTGGATTTTTCGGAATTGTTGCCACACTTGGTGGTGTACTAGACTGGAATTTTCATCGAGTAACATTGGATATGAAAATGTCTAAACTTGAACGTGATGCAGAAGCTGCTGCACTTGGACTCGGAGGAATTCCAATGTTTATATTAATGTGGTTTGCTACAGTTTCCTCTACTCCCAACCTTTATCTAATTCCAATACTTATTGTTCTAATTTACACCGTTTCTGCAATATGTTATGATGAATTTGTTTTCCACCGTAAAAGATGTGGTAAGCAAGAAAATTTATATCATCGGATGCTTGTCTTTGGCAATGGGCTAGCTTGGCTTTGTTGGATTCACTTTATTTTCTATTCATGAAAAGAGCTTACCGATATATCCATCGTAGCGAAGTGATTATATTAAACAACTTACAATGGACAAAGCCAATTCCCGTACTTAACATGTTTAGTTCTGGAGGCTTTTGGATGGCTAACAGGATGGGTATAAATTCAGTCGACGATAAGGTCATTAGAGATTTCAATGTGTATGGAATCATTAAATATGGTCTAAGTTTGATTTTTGCTACTTCTGCTTTCCTTGTCACTTACTCTTATAATATTCCTCCAGCAATCATTTTAGCTATATTAGTATTTTATCTAGTTGAAGTTCATTTTCTATTCTTATTTCCGCTGATCATTGATAAAGTCAAAGCCCCTCTCTGGTCTTCTGTAAAAATGACATATTCGGTTGGACTAATTTCGTGTTTAATGAACACCATGGCAATTGCTCAATACATGTTATTCGGGCTCTTAGAACCACATTATCCATACAAAAAATGGTATACGGGGTGTTTAGCAATTATTTTCTGGTACCAAGATGAAGTTAGAAATAGGATATAAAAATACGTTCGAAATTCGCAACAAGAACTTGAACCTAGGTCTCGATAATGAACTAAAAATAATATTTATTTCGGACCTTCATCTTAATGGCTATTCTGAGACTCTTGTATACAAGTTGATTCAAACCGTTGGTTCTCAAAAACCAGATCTAATACTTTTGGGAGGCGATTATGTTGACACGAAAAAAGGACTTTACTTATTCGAAAAGCTTTGCTCTTTGCTTCCTAAGAATGTCAATAAAGTAGCTATATGGGGAAATCATGATCGCTTTTTTGGGATTAAACGAATCCATCCCATTCTGGAGAAAAACAGCATTAAACTTATTGATCAGGATAGTATTCAAATTGAAAGCTCTCACAAAAAAATTCTAGTTTCTAATTCATTTCTACCTGATCCTACAACTCACTTTGATCTTTCAATTGCAATTGTTCATAATCCGAAAAAATTAAAGAACTTGAATTCCTCCTTCAATTTAGCACTCGCAGGACATCTTCACGGCTGTCAGTTAGTTTTAAAGGAAAAAGATAATAAACTGTATCCCGGAATATGGTTTTACCCTTGGAATTTTCTCGAAACACAAATTAAAAATGTACCTTTATTGATAAGCAAAGGCCTTGGTGACACGTTACCTATACGTTATAACTGTCCCAGAGACATAATAATTATCACGATCAATTAAACTTATATGAAAATTACTTTTGCGATAATCACCAGTGTTGTATACGCACTAATGGTTAGACTTACTTATGGGATGCTTAACAGCGTAATGGAAATCATGAGCATTACCTTTATTTTTATTGCACCATTTGTGGTCGGCTTCCTGACCGTCATATTTATACCTGCTCATAAAATTCGAAATGGATGGACTGCCTTTGGCCTACCTTGGTTGACCGCTGGCTTAATTTTAATAGTAACGATGGCATTAAACATTGAAGGTGCCATATGTTGGATGATGATTTTCCCCGTTTTTGGAATTGCAGCCGGGTTAGGTGGATTAATCGCTTTTAGTTTCAAGCAGAAAAAGTTAAAAGAAAAAGAAGACCTTAAAAATAAGATAGACACCTTCCATAAAATGAGTATGCCTATTGCGATGGCAATACCATTGTTATTAGGACTTATGGAAGGAGACAGAATGTATTCTGCAGAATATATTACCATCGAAGAAGAATTGATAATTCCTACCACTACGGATAAAGTGTGGGAAAACATTTTAGACGTAAAACCGCAGGAAATTTCGGTTAATAGTGGGTCAATTACTGAAAAAATGGGGTTTCCTAATCATGTAAAAACGGAACTAGATAAAGTTGACTTAGGAGGTACTCGAATGTCCTATTACGAACGTGGTTTATTTTTTAAAGAAACCATTTCTAAGATGGAGCAAGAACGCCTGTTGGAGTTGGAAATTACTACTTTCCCAGATCAAATCCCTCCGACTGTAATGGATGAACATATTCTAGTTGGTGGAAAACATCTCGATTTAATAAAAGACCAATACGTACTTGAAAAAATAGATAACCAAACCACCAAAGTAACATTATCAAGTAAGATTTATATTAATACTCCATTTAATTGGTATTGTAAAATATGGGCTC
>JAHDFW010000133.1 GCA_020627945.1 Cytophagales bacterium | reverse complement strand
TATAGATAATGGAACGTGGGAATTAGACTTATATAATCGTTGGGGAAAAAGAGTACTGAGAAGTTCAACTTTTGTAGACTTACTAAAGAATTCTGATATCCCAGATGGCACCTACTACTATGGCCTTAAAGATGAATCTTGCGAGCAGGTTTATAAGGGGTGGCTTGAAATAAAGCGTTAGTCATTCTGTTTTGAATTCACTTCAAGAATTTTCACACACTTTTTTATAGGGCGATAAAAAATACTGTTTTATCGAAATTGTCTTATTGTGGGTTGTTTTAACTCACTCATAAATTTTATTTCCGTCAATTAAGGCTTAATATGAGTAATATTTGATTTAAAAATTTATGCTATGAAAAAGAATATTGCTGAATTTATTGGAACCTTTACCCTTGTATTTGGTGGATGTGGAAGTGCTTTATTGGCTGCTGGATTTCCTGATGTAGGAATAGGACTTACAGGTGTTTCTATCGCCTTTGGACTTACTGTTTTAGGGATTGCTTATGGCTTAGGGCATGTGTCAGGAGCTCATCTTAACCCTGCCGTAACTTTAGGACTCTGGGCTGGGGGAAGATTTGAAGGTAAAGATATACTACCTTATATTGCATCTCAGGTACTTGGTGCCACAGCAGCAGCTGGTGTGTTATATGTGATAGTTACTGGAAATGGTTCTGACATAGGCTCTTTTGCCGCTAATGGATATGGAGAGCATTCTCCTGGTAACTACAATATGATTGCGGCCATAGCGGCAGAATTCGTACTTACCTTTTTGTTTTTAATAATAATAATGGGATCTACAGACGAACGCGCACCTTCTGGTTTTGCGGGTATAGCCATTGGACTTACATTAACCCTGATACATTTGGTAAGTATTCCAGTAACAAATACTTCAGTAAACCCAGCGAGAAGTATCAGTCAAGCAGTGTTTGTGGGAGATTGGGCATTATCCCAACTTTGGTTATTTATTGTGATTCCAATTGCAGGGGCAATGGTTGCAGGCTTTGTATATAAATTGATTTTTGCAAAAGCGGAATAATACTGATTGCACGATAAAAGTTTATAAAGAGGCTGTCTCCTAAGTCTGAAAAAAACGTTATTTGGAGCAGGGTGAAGAATCTAATACTCACTTAGCGTTTGTATTGACGGATTTTCATTTTGATCTCTACGTCAATTTGACTTATAATACAGCCTCTTTTTTTATGTCTACCGACTTAGGTGTGATCTTTCGTTGCCAAATAAAATTACAGATAACAGCACAAAGACTTCCTCCAAATGCACCCGCGGCTACATCCATAAGAAAATGTTCCAACAAATACACTCTTGAAATACCAGCAAAAACTGCTAAAGCTAAAAATACATACTTTTGAGTTTCTCTTTTACTAAGTAGAGCGAAGAATATAAGCATTGCAAAAGCAGAAGTTGTATGTCCTGAAGGAAAGCTGTTTTGAGATGAGAACTTGGTCCAGATAGGAAGATTTAGTTCTGTAAAAGTATCGTCGTAGAATTTCTTTGGCCTTGGCCATTTAAGGATCCTTTTAGGGATTTGAATCAGTAATCCTGAACCAATATAAAGAACCAATGAAGTTAAGGCTAGTTTCCAATTCCCCCTTTTCAGAATTTCGGTAAACTTTCCAACTCTTAATGATTGATCACGAAGTGGGTATAGGTAAATTAATAAGCATATAAAAATAAGGAAAACTCCATTTCCAAAAAGTGTCATGCCATTGAAAAATACGTCCAGAGTGAGACTTTGATACTCGTTAAAAGCTAGTAAAAACGCTCCTTTCTCAAGCATTAGGCTAATGCCCACGAAGCAAGTAAGTATTACAACTAGGACAATTAAAAAGGCTTTGTTTTTCTTTGTTGAATATTCCAAGGTTATTTGTGCTAGACGTCTTGACCCCAATTTTCGATTTCTTCCTTACTCCATAAAAACGGGAAGAAGATTCTTTTCTGGAATTTAGGATGCATATACTTACGCCAATTACTTCCACCAGTGGCTTCTAAATCTTCGTCGCCACCGCCAATATATTTTCCAGCTGCGTTATAATGGGCCATAACCCACTTCACATTTACTGTGTAGTCGTAATGCCTCATTGCCGCTACTAGTTCAGGATCTTTCTGATCTTTTTCTGGAAGCTGTTGGAATTTTTTAGCCAAGTTACACTCATTATAATCCTCCATGAAGTCAATGAAGTCACCCATGTACTTTTTTTCGAAGAGTGTTAGAAGAGTAGTTTTTTGACCTGTATTATAGTTTTTTCCTGCTGCTTGCCAATATAAGTGTTCATAGGCATGTTTGAACGGCGTATTACGGTCAATCGTAGCTCTAAATCGGATATCTATTAGGTTAATCAATTCAGTTGACGCAAATTCTATTTTGCGATACTGCGCACTTTGAAACCCACTCGCTGGAGTTAGTGTATGTCTGAACTTGAGATACTGCTCTCGTTCCATTCCATCAGACATTACATCAAAAGAACTGCATAACATATCGAAATACCTGCTAATTCTACTCAAGTGCATGGCAAATTTGCTAGTGGTAATTTCCTTTGATTTAGCAACCTGATCGATTTCCCAAAGCACCATCTTAAACAGTAATTCGTTTACCTGATGATACATGATAAAAACCATTTCATCTGGTAGGGTCGTACGTTGAACTTGCAAGCCAAGCAATGCATCGGTCTGAATATAATCCCAATAGGTAATGGGTTTACTCCATAGTAACCCTTCCAACATAGCCTCTACTGGAACACCTAGTTCATCGTATTTGTTATCAATAGCTTTTAAGATTTCCTTTTCGGTCATGGCATTAGTATAAAATAGTTAACTCAAAGGTTATTATTCCACTATTAAGTGGTCAATTACTTCGTGAATCAATTCGTCTATTGTTCCATCTTCGAATCTTTTCGTGAAGTCATGTTCTTTCATCAATTCCTTAACACGTTTGTCCTGCTCCATTCCTTTTCTTAAAGCTTCGGAATAACGTATATGACTAAAAGAGACTTGGGAGTAAAGAGGAATATATCTTTCTGGGTAAAGTTGAGAAACTCTTCCTTCAAATTTCTTTTGTAATAGGAATTCAGGATCAGCTACATAGTCTCTCATTACATAGTAATTATGTAAAGAAAGGTCTTGGATAGCATCTCCGTCTGGTTTTCTTTGTTGTTGATATTTTTCAAAAATTGTTGGCCAATCCTCGCTGCATGGTACATTTGGATCTCTGTGTTGTTGCATCAACTCCCACATCACGGTGCAATCTTCGAATCCAGAGTTCATACCTTGTCCGTAAAATGGTACAGTAGCATGTGCAGAATCACCTAATAAGGCGAACTTGCCAATAGTCCACGGATAGCAACGCATGATACAAAGTGAAGATAACGGATGTTGATCCCAATAATCTTCAACTTCGGGCATCAAAGCATCAAAATCTGGGAATACTTCTTTGAAAAACTTATCAACTTCCTCTTCGGTTTTTAGGTGCTCAAAAGATTGCTCTCCTTTATGCGGCATAAACAATGTACAAGTAAATGACCCATCTTCATTAGGTAATGCAATCAGCATAAATCTACCTCTAGGCCAAATGTGCAACGTGTTGATGTCAAGTTTATAGCTTCCATCTGGATTAGCAGGTAGAAGAATTTCCTTATACCCATCTTCAATAAACTGCTGACTAAAGTTGAATAAGTTGGTTTTTTGCATTGCATTATAACGAACCGAAGAAAAAGCTCCGTCACAACCAAATACCAAATCTGCCTCAACAGTTGATTCAACTCCTGTCTCACGGTTTTTTAGGTGAACAATCCCTTTATCCAAGTCAGCATCAATGCACTGTTCGTTATAGAAAATTTCGGCATCACCATACTTTTCAGCAATGTCCATCATAGTACAATTTATTCCTGCCCTTGATACGGAATAAATAGCTTCACCTTCTTTGCCATATGGTTGGTAGGTAAGATTACCTTCGGTGTCATGCATAGTTCTACCATACATTGGAATGGCGATTTTTTCCACTTCTTTTTCAACACCAACATTTTTGAATGCTTTCCAACCACGAACTGAAAGTGCTAGATTAATTGATTTTCCAGCAGAAATATCTGTTTTACGTAAATCTCTTCGTGATTCGTAAATTCTAACTTTATAGCCAGCTTTCGAAAGGTACACAGCCCATAAAGAGCCCACCAATCCTGCTCCTACGATTATTGCATTTTTAGGTTGTTCACTCATTGAAACCAATCGTTTTAAATTGAGAAAAACTGGAGCAAATCAAAATGATTTACGTCCAGTTCAAATGTACAACAAAATTTTTGCTGTTAATACTATGATTTAAATTAGAAACAAGAGATACTAAAGTGTACCTCTGTTTTCTTGTTCTCTTTCTATTGCTTCAAACAAAGCTTTAAAGTTTCCTTTACCGAACGATTGTGCACCTTTACGTTGGATAATCTCAAAGAACATCGTTGGTCTATCTACCACAGGTTTTGTGAATAATTGCAATAAATATCCCTCGTCATCGCGGTCAATAAGGATTCCGTGTTGTTTCAATACCTCTACATCCTCATCAATTTCACCTACTCGCTCTAATAAATCATCGTAGTAATTATCTGGTACATACAGGAACTCTACTCCACGATCTCGCATAGCTGAAACCGTTTTCACGATATCATCTGTAGCTACAGCAACATGTTGCACTCCTGCACCATTATAAAATTGGATGTACTCTTCAATCTGAGACTTCTTCTTACCTTCTGCTGGTTCGTTAATTGGAAATTTTATTCGTCCATTTCCATTACTCATTACCTTAGACATTAAGGCCGTGTAATCTGTAGAGATGTCATTATCATCAAAAGAAATGATTTGAGCAAATCCCATAACTTTCGCATAGAATTCACACCATTTGTTCATTTCACCCCAGTCTACATTTCCAACCATGTGGTCAATATATTTTAGACCAACTGGCTCTGGATTATAGTGAGATTCCCACTTCTTATATCCAGGTAAAAATATACCATTATATTCATTACGTTCTACGAAAATATGTACCGTTTCTCCGTACGTATGGATTCCAGAACGTACAATATAACCATTTTCATCCTCTTCACGTGTAGGTTCCATAAAAGGTTTAGCACCTCTTTTAGTAGTCTCTTCAAATGCCTTAGTAGCATCTGGTACCCATAAAGCAACAACTTTCACACCGTCACCATGTTTATTGATGTGTTCGTTAATTACACCGTCTTCAACTAAAGAAGTTGTAAGAACCAGTCTAATTTTGTCTTGTTTTAAAACGTAAGAAACACGATCCTTAACACCAGTTTCTAATCCAGCATATGCTTCAGATTGGAATCCAAATGCAGTCTTATAGAAGTGTGCGGATTGCTTTGCGTTACCAACGTATAACTCTACATAATCAGTACCCATCAAAGGAAGGAAGTCTTCAGCTTCATCAAAAAGCTTTTTGATTCCATATTCCGTATTTTGAAGGTTTTTAAGGTTTTTTATTTCTGCCATAATTCTTAAAGTTCAAAGGGGTTATATCTTATTTCGTTAGGAAATTAATGAAGCCAAGACTTATAATAGTCCTTGATTTCCATTTCCATTGCTTGTTTGGTTAATTTTAAAGGTTTAAAAGTATCTACCATTACTGCTAATTCTTCAGTAGAAGTTTGTCCAATACTTCGTTCATATGCTCCTGGATGTGGTCCATGTGGAATTCCAGAAGGGTGAAGTGTAATTTGTCCTTTATCTACATTGTTTCGACTCATGAAATCTCCATCCACATAATACAGCACTTCATCGGAATCAATATTACTATGATTATATGGTGCAGGAATAGACTCTGGATGATAGTCATACAACCTTGGACAGAAAGAGCAAATTACAAATGCGCTTGTCTCAAATGTTTGATGTACAGGTGGTGGTTGATGAACACGTCCAGTAATTGGTTCAAAATCATGAATTGAAAATGCATAAGGGAAGTTATACCCGTCCCATCCAGCTACATCGAAAGGATGAGTTCCATAAATGAAATCATACAAGACACCTTCTTTTTTAACTTTGATTAGAAAATCACCAGTTTCATCAAACGTTTCAATTTCTGATGGTGGTCTTATATCTCTTTCACAAAAAGGCGAATGTTCAAGGTGTTGTCCAAACCAGTTTCGATATCTTTTTGGAGTGTAAATTGGGTGGAAAGATTCTACTATAAATAATCTGTTTTCCTCAGTATCAAAATCAATCTGATAAATCATTCCCCTAGGGATAACTAAATAATCTCCGTATTCGAAATCAATGTTGCCAAGTTGCGTACGGAGTTTACCAGATCCTTTATGAATGAAAATAACTTCGTCGGCCTGCGCATTTTTATAGAAATAATCAGTTAAGCTTTTCTTAGGTGCAGCAAGAATGATGTGACAGTCATTATTTACAAGTACTGGAACTCTAGATTCCAAATAGTCATCTTTAGGTTCTACTTCATAGCCCTTAAGACTTCTCATTTTCATGTTTTTGTCTTCCGCAATTTCAGGATTTACATCCTTACTTCCAGGCATTTCTTTAACCACCGTAGGTGGGTGCAAATGATAAAGAAGAGAAGACATTCCATCAAATCCTATTGTTCCGAACAACTGTTCGTGATGTAGATTTCCATCCTCTTTACGGAAAATGGTGTGTCTTTTGTGCGGTATTTTTCCAAGTTTATGGTAAAACGGCATATTACTTTTATTTAGTTATACGGGTTTTTAGACCAGTGATTTAGCAAAATTAAGGGGGTGAAAGGCTTAAAAAAATGATTAACGTCACTTTTTTAGAACTGAAACAAAAAGGTTTTTGTAATTTTGCATTATGATGAAAGACAGGAAGATAGAACTTATGGCACCTGCTGGTAATTTTGAATCGCTAACTGCTGCGATTCAAGCTGGTGCAGATTCAGTATATTTTGGGGTGGAGCAATTGAACATGCGTGCAAGAGCATCTATTAACTTTACGTTAGATGATCTTGAGGAAATTGCAAAACGTTGTGGGGAGAACAATGTTAAAACTTACCTAACATTAAATACCATTATTTACGATCACGATCTTTCGATTGTGAAGACGTTGGTCAATCGTGTGAAAGAGGCAGGAATTTCTGCTATTATTGCTTCAGATCAAGCAGTGATTAATTATGCTTCCTCACAAGGAGTGGAAGTTCATATCTCTACGCAATTGAATGTTACAAACATTGAAACGGTGAAATTCTATTCTCACTTTGCAGATGTAATGGTGACATCGCGCGAGTTGAGTCTTCGTCAGGTGAAGAAAATCACTGAGGCAATTGAAAAGGAAGATGTACGTGGTCCAAGAGGTGAGCTTGTAGAGATTGAAATCTTTGGGCATGGTGCACTTTGTATGGCTGTTTCTGGTAAATGTTATTTGAGTTTACACACAGCAAACTCTTCAGCAAACCGTGGAGCGTGCATTCAGAATTGTAGACGTACTTACAAAGTAGTTGATCTGGAAGATGGTCATGAGTTGGAGATTGACAACGAGTATATCATGTCTCCTAAAGATTTGTGTACCATTGATATCTTGGATAAAGTGTTAGATTCTGGAATTTCTGTTTTGAAAATAGAAGGTCGAGGTAGAGCACCAGAATATGTTTATACAACTATCCAATGTTACAGAGAAGCAATCGATGCTATTAATGCTGGAACATATGATAAGGATAAAGTTGATGATTGGATGCAAAGACTATCTTCGGTATACAATAGAGGTTTCTGGAACGGATATTACCTAGGACAGAAAATGGGTGAGTGGCATGATACCGACAATTCTATTGCAACTCAGAAAAAGGTATTCTTAGGAAAAGGAGTTCATTACTTTCCAAAAACTAGCATTGGTGAATTCAAAATTGAATCGCATTCTTTGAAAAAAGGAGATAAGATTTTGATTACAGGTCAAACCACTGGTGTGATGGAAATGGAAATCGATCAAATGATGGTGAACGATGAATTTGTTGAAGAAGCTAAAAAAGGAGATAATGTAACTTGGAAAACTCCCGATAGAATTCGCCCTTCTGATAAGCTTTATAAGATTGTTAAAACAGAGGAGAAAGGTAAATTACCTGTACAGGTATAAGATTTAGAATCAGATAAAATCGGAGGAGTGATAGTAATTACACATCAGAGGGATAAGTGTATTGGGTGCAACTACTGTATAGAACTTGCACCCGATCGTTGGGCTATGTCGAAAAAGGACGGGAAGTGTACCTTAATTGGAGGAAAAGATCGCAAGGGATTCTATACCGTACATGCAACTGACGATGAGCTAGAAGCCAATAAAGAAGCGGCCAAAGTTTGTCCAGTAAAGATCATACATGTTAAACAAATTTAGATTTAGATTCGTCTCATCATAAGGTAATGTGGGCCTATACCTTCGATTTCAAACTCTGTCCCAACAACTTGAAAATTAAGCTTTTTATAGAATGGTAATGCGGTGATTCTAGCATTGCACCACAACACGTCCGCGTTTTTTGATTTAAGAATCTCAAAACTTTCTAATAGCAATTTTTTTCCTAACCCCTGTCCTTGATAAGCAGGGTTGGTTGCCATGCCACGTAATCGATAAGGTTGGTTACAAACAAGATCTTTATGGGATTGTGGGTAAAAAGAGGCTATAGAGTTTACAGACTCATCACGGGTGACTCCTAAATGAAAGCACCCTTGCATTTCATCGTCTAAGTAATAGCAAGACTCGACAGGCTGATTTTTTCTAAGCACAGCATGCCTAAGAGGGATTACTTGTTCTTGAGATAGTATTTCAACCTTGTATTCCAACCGTTTTATGAATTGTTACGTTACTAAGTTACTGTATTAAGGTTCAAAACACTATTAAATATGATTTTTTTTATATATTTTTGAATCTTTGAGGGTGTAGGTGGTTAGTCCATTGTTTTTAATTCACGATTAATTTCCTCGATTAATGAAATTTGATTATTTTTAGTTTGGGATTTTAACGAATAACGAATTCGGATATGAGGTATTATTTATCCATTCTTTGCTTTATTTTACTTACTATCACTTCATCTTTTGGTGGGTCTTGGAATAAAAATGGTAGGTGGAATGAGCATAGGAACTTTGGAGCCAAAACTGCAATATCTGCAGGTAAAGAGTTTTCGATTGTTTTAGTAAGAGGAGAGGCGTTTTCATTTGGTAGAGATAATTTTTATCAATTAGGAGATAACTTTTCCATTCAGAATCATAATTCTCCGCAAAGAGTAAGGGTACTTGGTCAAGCTGATAGACAGTGGATTGCTGTTTCAGCAGGTGGAAGTCACGGAATGGCATTACATTCGGACGGAAGTGTTTATACCTGGGGATCCAGTTTATACGGACAAATTGGTGATGGACTAACAGTAGATCGCCAGATTGCTGGTAGATTGAGCACTATCGATTCGGTAGTTGCTATCGCTGCGGGAGGAAACCATAGTTTAGCAATAACAGCAGATGGGTCAGTTTATGCTTGGGGTAGGAATACCTATGGGCAGTTAGGACTTGGCCATACTTTTAATATTAGTGCTCCAACCAAAATCACATCCCTAAGTAATGCTGTTGCAGTATCTGCTGGAGAGAACTTTAGTATGGTTTTATTAGCTGATGGAACAGTTTGGGCATTCGGAAGAGATCATAGAGGACAATTAGGTAACGATGCAGCGTTAGCAAATCGACACTCACCTGTCCAATGTGTTGGTTTAAGTAAAATTGCGAACATTTCAGCTGGAGATAGCGCGTCATATGCCGTAGGAGCAGATGGTAATGCATGGGCTTGGGGTTGTAATGATAATGGACAATTGGGAGACAGTTCAACCGTACAGGTTAATCTTCCACAAAGAATTTTTGCCCTTTCCGATGTAGATTATATTGAAGGAGGAGGGAATTTTGCATTTGCAAGAAAAGCAAATGGTGGAATGTGGACATGGGGTGCAAACTCTAATGGATCTTTAGGAGATGGTTCTACAACACAACGTTTGTTTCCTGTTGAGGTCGCTTCTATTGGAAATGTTTTTAGTATGTCAGCTGGTGGAAGCCATGGTGTAGCGATAGATGCCAATGGAAATGTAAAAGCTTGGGGTCAAAACGTATATGGTCAACTTGGAGATTCTACAAATTCTCAGCGTAACGCGCCAGTTAATGTCGTTGGAAGTGATGTTGAGTTGCTAGGTGTAATTATGGGAGAGGTAGGTTCTGGAGGTCATACGTTAGCCCTGCGTCCTGATGGTAGAGTTTTTAGTTGGGGTAACAACGGTCAAAAGCAACTTGGACACTCTAGTAGTGAAGCAAGAGTAATTTCTTCCACTATGATTGGTGGCTTAACCGAAGTTATGGAGATAGGCGCGGGAGCTGAATATTCGGTTGCCTTAAGAGCAGATGGAACGGTTTGGACTTGGGGATCGAATTCCGTTGGTCAATTAGGAAATGGAAGTTCAGGAGGTAATAATGTTACTCCTACTCAAATAAGTGGACTATCAAATATTGTTGATATTTCGGCGGGGCCTACATTTTGTATGGCTCTGAACGCCTCTGGAAATGTATTTGTTTGGGGTCAGAATTTTGCAGGAATATTGGGAGATGGGTTAACAGCTGGCTCTATAATTACTTCACCGGCACAGATTGGTGGTATGGATAAAATTGTTAGTATTGATGCTGGTGCTCATCACGCATTAGCTTTATGCGCTGATGGAACTGTGCAGGCTTGGGGGCTTAATGATGCATTAGTTAACCCAATAAAATATATTCAAGGTTCTAATGGAATGTTAGGTACTGCAGATGGAATTGATAAATTGGCTCCAGCGAGTGTACCAGGACTCACCAATGTAATTGATTTAAGTGCAGGACTTTATTTCTCACTTGCACTTAGAGCTGATGGTAGCGTTTGGGGAGCAGGAGCAAGTTCGTCTGGTGAAATTGGTGATGGTGGTGCGAGTGCTCCATTTAGTCTTAGTTTTATTCAATCTAATCAAAGTGGAATGCGTCTAGTAGATGCAGGTCATAGATTTACGAAGTGGGTTGGCGCTGAATCTAACGTTTTAGGTTCTGGTTTGAACCCTAGTGGAGTTATTGGAGATAGCACGAATCAACTTAGAGTTAATCCAGTTGCAAGTAAAGTTACAGATGCATTACTAGATATGGATGGAGTTCTTTCATCTTCAAGTGGACATTTCCATGGTTGTGCCGTTAAGTTTGATTGGAAAATTTGTGTGGTTGGTAATAATCAATTTGGTCAGTTAGGAGATGGTACTTTTAACACAACATGGCATTACAATTGTAATTCAGATATCAACTGTGATCCAGGTACAGAACCTCCTTCTGCATTAATTACAGTTACAGGAGCTACAGAGTTATGTCCTTCCACTACCAGTGTTTTTCTGTTTGGTAATAATTACAACGCTCCAGATGCGGTGTTGAGATGGAATATTTTGGAAGGTGGGGCTAACCTTGATGACAATAAACTCTCGGTTACTCAAGCTCATAACCTTTCTACAGGTAATAATAGTTTTGAATGGACGATTGCCACCACTTCGTGTCCCGCGAATAGAGATACGGTTACATTTGTGGTGTTAGAAGTTGATCCAAATGCGGGTGATGACGATCAAGCATGCATTTCTAATTCTGGAATTTTCACAATGAATGCGGACAGTGCCATTAGTGATGTTGGTTTTGGAACTTGGAGTGCTTTTGGTCCTTGTAGTGCGGACG
>JAHDFW010000004.1:50396-55846 GCA_020627945.1 Cytophagales bacterium | reverse complement strand
TCTCGATATAATCCCGAAAGTTTTCGGGATCACTCGACCTGACAATCTTTTTTTTAACTTTAAAATATGCTCCTGCAATAACATAATTGTCAGTGCTGTATCGAGAATGGCTTGTAAACAATAAATCCGTTCTCGATACATTCCTGATTACTCCGTGCCAGGAATATCGAACTGACAATTACAATTCCTCTCTTTATTAAAAACAAAATTGGTTTTATCCTGGATACAAGAGGTGGATGAATCCGAATATTTGGGTATAAACTTGTCGATTCATTTCTTTTATAATTCAATTGAAAATAAGTTAATTGAAACCTGAAAACGGCTCTAATATTCATTAGAGTGGCCTTTTTGGATTTCGTGTTTTTTGGTTTCAGCTCTAATAAACAAAATAGCCTGTAAATAATTTTTCTCCCTAAGTTTTCCGCTTGATCCCTAAAGATTGTTATATTGTAAAATCAACAATTAGTCTTAACGTGTTAGCCATGAAGTTTCAGTCCATCTTTACCATAGTCGTAGTGGTTATTTTATTAGGTTGTAACCGTAACAATAACTCGCAGAAAGAGGATGTTGTTGCCAGTTCAGAAAAAAATGTGTCCAGCTCTTCTTTGTCAATGGTAACTGTAAAAGGTAGAAACCTCGTTGATGAGGAAGGTAACCAGTATCAACTTAAAGGCACCAACATAGGAAATTGGCTAGTGCCTGAGGGTTATATGTTTAAGATGCGAGAAGTTAATGCTCCACGGAAAATTAACGAATTGCTCACTGAAGTGGTGGGTCCTGATTCAGTTAATGCATTTTGGCACCAGTATTTGGAGACCTACATTACACATGAAGATATTAAGCACTTAAAGCAAATTGGCTGCAATCACCTGAGGCTTCCGTTTCATTATTCGTTGTTTACAGATGATTTGTACATGGGGAAACGTAATGCAGGTTTCGAATATATGGATAGGTTTATGGATTGGTGTAGGCAAGAAAACATGTATGTTTTGTTGGATATGCATTGCGCACCAGGTGGACAAACAGGAGATAATATAGATGATAGTTACGGGTATCCATTTCTTTTTCGGAGTCAATCTTCTAAGGATCAATTCGTAGAGATTTGGCTTAAAATAGCAGAAAAGTACAAGGGTGATCCTGTCGTAATAGGGTATGACTTGGTTAACGAACCTATTGCACATTATTTCGGAGAGGAACATGACGAACTAGCTGATTCGCTGGCTTTGCTTTACGATAGAACCATAAAGGAGATTCGTAAGATTGATCCAAACCATACTATTTTTCTAAATGGC
The DNA here is from genome assembly GCA_020627945.1 of Cytophagales bacterium. GTDB lineage: Bacteria > Bacteroidota > Bacteroidia > Cytophagales > JAHDFW01 > JAHDFW01. Next base: position 54,554 of record JAHDFW010000004.1, on the reverse strand, counting down.
TCGATATGGGCTTCACAATTTGGTCTTTTCGAAGATATTGCAGAGCAACATGAAAACATAGTTTATGAATTTCATAAGTACTGGGTTCCTGTGGATAACAATGCGATTCAACAATATGTCGATTTCCGAGAGAAGTATAATGTTCCTATTTACGTTGGTGAAACGGGAGAGAATACAGATCAATGGGTTGATAGTTTTCGTGTGATGTTAGACACTAACAATATTCATTGGGCTTTTTGGCCTTACAAAAAAATGAACAACACCGCAGGGATTATGAACTTTGATGAGCCAGGAGAATATACGGCAATAACCAAATATGCTTTGAGTAATAGAGGCTCATATAAAAAGATTCGAGAAAATTATCCAAATCGAGATTCAGTACAGACCGCGCTGAACAAGTTTTTAGAGAACTGTAAGTTTAAAAATTGCTATCCTAATGAAGGGTATTGTAAAGCATTAGAGCTTTTACCGCAAAGTAGTCAATAGCTAAACTTCTATTCGAATCTTATTTTAGTAATGGTCTCTGTTTTTTTATTGACTTTACTTTTAAAATCAAACACAGAGATAACGGATTTACCATCAACTTCTTTAACCCAACCCGTAGTTTGATTGTATTTTAAATTCATCTTATTGGTTAAAGAAAATTCCATTTCATCTACTGCCTTGATTTGTTCTTCCATCGACTCATCCTCGCTAGCGAAAGCTCTCATCATTTTTTTCATCATTTCTTTAAGCTCACCAAAGAATTGTTCCATGTCTAAATCTACATTTACTGAGATTTGAGCAATCGAACCGTCCACCGATTCCAATTTTAAAGTAGAAGTGGTTTGAACCTGTTTGGACTTGTTTAATGGGTTGTCAATAGTATCAATTACTACTGTAGTTTTACCCAATTCTAATTCGTGTTTGAATGGTAATGTAATGAAACCAAAGTCGTGCTCAAAAGAAGCTTCGATAGTTTCCTTGTCTTTATATGATGCTCTAATTGGAAGAAAAGCAAGCATCATAAAAGCACCTGTAGGATCATCTGATTTCGTAAGCTCATCTTTTGCCTTTTCACTAAACTCTTCCAAATACTGTTGAACTTCATCATTGTTTAGAAGCTCAGATTCACCATTTTTTTTGTTTATAGAAAATTTAAATGGAATAAAACTATAATCTTTAAGAGCCTCTCCAAACCCTTCCATATCACGTTCTACTACAGTGATAAATGAGTTTTTTGAATTGAATTCTACTATATACGCATCCTTATTTTCTTTAACCACTTTTATTATGGAGTAAGTTGTTACTGATTGAGTTTCGGTTAATGAATCATCAGCATATTCGGATTGCGTTTGTTCTTGAACTATTTTTCGGACATCGCCGACTTTCCACATTGGATTAAAGTTGTACTTCTGAGCAACTATCGTGGTCAGTGCCATTGAACAAGCTATTCCTATAATATATTTTTTCATGGTCATTTTTAATTGAAGTAGGGAAGTTACAGTTATCCTATAATTATTAAAATTTAACGTAAAAAAAAAGGGCCCATTCGGACCCTTTTCTCTTCTCAACACAGTTTGTAAGGTTATTGTTTCACTATGTTTTTTCTTAATGTATTTTCTTTAGATTCAATCACTACCGAATATACACCAGGTTTTAGCTGACTTAAATCAATTTTGCTATCATTCTGATTGATTTCAGAAGTGATTAATGTCCTTCCTAATAAATCATTGATCTTTACTAATACTAGACCCTGAGTGTTTTGGTTCAACTGGATATTCAACTCGTTACTAACTGGTGAAGGGTAAAGTTTAATAGTTGCAAGAGGATTGTTTTCAATTCCTCCAAGTATGAAGTTGGTACAAGCTGCAGTATCGCTACAAGTTCCATCAACAACTACTACGGCATAGTTTCCAGAAGCATCTGGAGAATAAGTTTGTGATGTTGCACCTGCTATTGCTGCATTTCCATTGTCACAATCCAGCCATTGATAGCTTGTGCCACTTAAATCAGAACTAATCGAGGTCCCAGAAGTACTTATCGTTGCATCTAAATTGCATATGATGATTTCAGCACAATTTGTCGTGTCAGTTCCACATGATCCAGAAACGATACAAGCGTATTCGCCTGTTGAAGATGGAGTGAAAGAAGTAGACGTTGCTCCATCAATTGTGGCTCCTGTAGCGCAATTGATCCATTGATATGAACTCGCATTTGCGTCCAGAGCTGTTATCGTATTTGAGTCAACAGAAACTTCTCGATTAGGTGCGCAAATTTTCCAAAGTTCAATTCCATTTTGTGCGTCGTACCCACTGAAGTAAAGTTCTCCTTTAAAAATAGTTAAGTATTCAGGGTTGAAAGAACCATTCCCAATATTTTTATCTTCAACTAATTCAATGCTTCCTCCATCTTTGTATTTATAGAGTTCTTGTCCTAGGGCATTGGTATACCCACTGAAATACATTGTTCCATTATATACAGTAAAACTTCTTGGGAAACCTGAGCCAGTACCTGATTCAATCTCTCCTACCAATTCAGGATCATTTACCCCATCATATACAAATAGTTCTGAGCCGTTAGCTGGAGTTCTTGCTTGAAAGTATAATTTGTCATTATACACCGTAAGATCTTGCGGACTTCCATTACCAGATCCTGAATAAAAATCCATTACCATACTTGGATCATTGGTTCCGTCATATACCCATAGTTCAATCCCATTAGTTCCGTTGTCAGCTTGAAAGTACAGCTTGTCTTTGAATACTTGAAATCCTAATGGTCTACCGTCTCCTGAAGGGTCTATATCCATTACCATGCGTGTTGATCCATTGTCATATTCCCAAAGTTCGTTACCATTTGTTCCGTCTGTTGCCATGAAGTAAAGCTTGTTGTTAAATGCAGTGATATCCCAAGGGCTTGCATGTCCACTACCAGGGTTAATGTCAGAGATTCTAGTGTAATCGGTTCCATCAAATTTATATAGTTCGAATCCATTCACACCATCATTTGCTTGGAAGTATAACGTGTCATTCATTACTACAAAGTTCGAAGGTTGAGACCATTGAGAACCTGGACGAATATCTCTTGCGGTGTCTGGAGGGTTTATTCCATCATATACCATAAATTCGTAACCGTAATTGATGTGTCTTGCTTCGAAATATAATTTATCCTTGTATTCAGTGAAACTTTCAGGCCAAGCATCATTTGCATTTACAGCTATGTCATAGATCGTGTCATTGACTCCGTCGAAAACAAGCATTTCACGGCCAAGGTTTTCATCTTTTATTTGTGCAACCAGTTCATCACCAAAGGCGGTGATGTATCTAATGTCCGAACCATTGGTTCCTGTTCTGATGTCATGAACAAGTGAAGGGGCGTTAGTTCCGTCAAATTCGTAAAGTTCAATTCCATATTCAGCGGTTTCTGCACGGAAGTGTAATTTCCCGTTAAATACTGTCATATACTGGGGAGATGAACTTGTTATTCCAGCGTACATTTCGAATGCTGTAGCACCATTGGTGGTGTCGTATGTATAGAATTCTCTTCCCATGTTTTCACCATAAGCGGAGAAACAAAGTTTGTTGTCGAATACGATTAAATTGTTCGGGCTAGAACCAATTGACCCAGCATAAATGTCAGCTGCTAGTGTGGGTGCATTGGTGCCATCGTACTCAAATAATTCTGTTCCAGCAGAAGCATCTTTGTATGCTGAGAAATAAAGTTTTCCGTTATAAACAGTCAAACTATTAGGGTTAGATCCAGCTCCTCCAGCACGGATATTGTCGACTAAGGTTGGTGCATTTGTTCCGTCGTAGACCCAAAGCTCATTACCGTCGATTCCGTCAGTGGCAGCGAAGTATAACTTGTTATTAAACACTTGAAAGTTTTGCGGTGAGCTACTATTGCTGCCTACACGAATATCTGTAACCATGCTTGGGGCATTTGTTCCATCATACTCCCACAGTTCAGCGCCATTTGTAGCATCAGCTCCTTGAAAATATAACTTACCATTGAAAATGGTAAGGTCTTTAGGTTTTGCGGTAAACGAATCAATTTTCACCGGATCATTAGTTCCATCATATTCCCAAAGGTATGTACCAATACTACTGTTCGCGGCAAAGTGTAGCTTGTTGTTAAATACAATTAAATCGGTTGGAGAAGAACTTCCTTGTCCGTTGT
>JAHDFW010000004.1:45147-50296 GCA_020627945.1 Cytophagales bacterium | reverse complement strand
TTGAAGTCTTTTACAAATGTGATGTTTTGTGCTCCTACGGTTGAAGTGAGCAATGTACCGATTAAAGTTAAAAGTAATACTCTTCTCATTACTGAATTGGATTAAAGTTTAAAAAGGTTCTCAATTAGATACAAATATTAAGTATCCATTTGGTGTCAGCCTTATTAAGTTCAGCAACGGACAATTTTGTTTATTAACGGACTATCGTTTTGTAATAAGTTCTTGAAATTCGACCTTTTTGTACTTGGATAGTTTTGCCGTGATATTGTTTTTAAGGCGGATTTCCAAACGACTTTTGGAGAAGTCAATCATGTGGTTGGAATTTACAATCCACGACTTGTGAGTTCTTATGAAAAATGGGTATTCCGAAAGGCTTTTTTCGAAGTGTTTTAGGTTTTTACTAACTAATATGTCGGGAGCATTTTCTATTAAGACTCGTGTGTATGATTCTTGAGCCTCCATGCCAATAATGCTAGATATTTTTACCGACTGACTCCCGTTTTTAGAAGGTAAGATTATATTTAAAGATTGGGGAGAGTCCAAATGCTCTTTAAGCACTTTGAGTTGTTCAGAGGCGATTTTACCTTCAGTTTGTTCGCGGTATTTTTCGATTGCTTGGGCAAGGCGATCGGGGTCGATTGGTTTTAATAAATAATCTAGTGCTGCAAGTTCAAATGCTTTTATAGCGTACTGATCATAGGCTGTAACAAATATTATTTTGAATTCAACCTTATCAAAAAAATTGAGAATTTCGTACCCAGCAAATCGGGGCATTTCAATATCCAGAAAGACGAGTTCTGGATTAAGCTTTTTTATACTCGAAACAGCTTCTTCAACGTTAGTGCACCTATCTAGGATTTCTATTTCAGGATGATACCTGTTGAGTAGAGCGCTAAGAACATTGCGTGCACTTTCTTCGTCGTCGACTATTATGCTTCGAATCTTTTTGTTCATAAGTGCAATGATACATATTTTTCATTGGGGTGAAAATTCACTTTCATGATTGGACAATTTTGTTCATTAATAGCATATTAATATTTGGGTTTACATGGAATTCTTAAACGAACCCTTGTTCCAGTAGGAGTTTTTCCATCATATAAGTCTTCGTAATCAATTCCCACATCCAGTTTGTAATGCTCCTGAAGAATTTCCAAACGACTTTTTATTGCTTTAGATGAAAATGATTCATGCGTTAACTGTTGACGAGCTTTAATCTCTGAAGATTTGACTCTTCCAATTCCATTATCTTCTATTGTGCACATTAGAATTTCAGGATGCTCAAGTTTGAACTCAATTCGTAGTTTCTTAACTAACCCTTGATCTTTATGCAATAATCCATGCTTAAGCGCATTTTCAATAAAAGGTTGGACTAATAAAGGAGGAACTAGGATATCTTCAATCTCATTGGTAATTACTTCGTATTCGAAATTGGTTTTAAACCTTAATTTTTCCAATTGAAGATATAAGGTGATCAATTTAACCTCGCTCTCAAACTCAATAAATTCCTTGTCCGAATGTGATAAAGTACTGCGAAGAAGATTAGAGAATTTCACTATGTATTTGTACGAGTTATCTATGTCCTCTTTAAGTACCAAATCTTGGATCGAGTTTAGTGCATTAAAAATGAAGTGCGGATTCATCTGAGATTGAATTGCCGTAAGCTTGGAAGACATCAGTTCATTTTTTTGCTGATTACGTAATTTGATTCGGCTCAATTGAACTCTATAAAGCACATATAGAATACCTGTTAATAATAGGAGTACACTTATAATAAACCACCACCTGAACCAGATAGGTTGTTCTATTTCAAATTTAAAAGTTGCTGTCTCACCTCTAATATGGTAGTTTGAAATAGAACGTACTTTGAATACATAACTGCCGGGTGAAAGAGCATTATAGGTAATCGAATTTTGATTAAAAGGTGTTTTTTGCCATTGTTCGTCCACATTTTCAATCATAAATTCGTATTCAATGTTATTATTTCTGATTTTCTCAGGTGATCGAAAGCTGAACGTAAACTTCTTAGATATGTGAGGAAATATATTTTCAATTTCTGGTTTATAAAGGTGGTCATTAACTACAATTTCAGTAATAAAGACCTTGGGGATTCCTAATGGTTTTATGTTTTGAAGTTTTAATTCTTGAACTCCCAAAGAAGTCGCGACGGCTAGTTTTCCCCCTTTGATGTCAAAGTCCTGAATTGCTGCGTCATAAATACCATCTGTACTAGTAATATTTCTGAACGTTTTATCTGTGAGGTCATAGATTTGAATTCCTTTCTGTTGTCCGATAAAGAGTGTGTCATTTCTGAAAATAATTTTATGAATGTTGTTGTCCAACAAACCGTCTTTGGTGGTTAAGAAGTTGGAAAGCGTATCATTTTTGTACTGCAGTATGGCTTTGTTTGTGGCAACATATACATTGCCAGAATTATCCGAAGCGAAATCTAAGGCTTGTATAGGTTGCCCGTTAAGATTAATTTTTGTGGTGTTATTATTTACTCTTCTGATAAGTCCTTTTCTACCTCCCAATAGATGCAGATTCTGAGATTGATCGAAATAAATACACTCAGTTCTACCATTCATTAATACCGTACGTTCTTTAGTGTTTAAATGGTGTATTATAGCATTGGAACGTGTCGCCAAGTGGTACTGGTTTGGTAATATGATAATGTCTTTAATGGAAGTAGAGAATTTTTTTATTTTGTAGTTCTTGTTGTTGTTGTGTTTTACAAAACTCTCATGTTCCTGAAAGTAAATAGTATCTTTATAGCATTCAATTAAGTTGATAGATTGACTTTTAATATCCTTAATTATTGATGTGTGGGTTCCTGTTACATAAAATACTTCCCCTTCTTTTGTTCCAATCACTAAGTTGTTTTCAGCATCATATTTTACGCAGGTGGGGGAAATGTTTTTCAAAGGAGTATTTGCCGTAAGATTTAATAGATCTAAATTTCGGATATAGAGCAAATTTTCTCCTAAAGTCGAGAGCCAATATCCTTGATCCGAATCTTTATATATTTTTCCAATTTTAGTGTTGTGTTCAAAAAAAGGATCGAGTTGGGTTTCTGATCCGTCAATGCTTATTCTGTAAATTTTTCCGTTTATTAACCGAATCCAATATTCATTCTCAGAAATCATCGAGATGGTTTGAATTCTTCCAATTTCCGTATTTTTTAGATTGAAAATAGTCTCCAGCGATCCTTTGTTGACTTTGTACAGTTGTTTGTCAGTTAAAGAGGTTATATATGGATGGCCATTAAGAGTAATAATCTGGGCGTATTTCTCCAGTTGAGCATTGTACTTGTCAATTAATATCGCGCTTGAATCTTGGATCCAATAAAATCGTGTTCCATACTTAATAAAACAGCTTCCATCCTTATGGATTCCAATCTCACTTGGGAATATGCGGTTCCCGTTTAATTCTACCTCTACAATTGAGGTAGTTTTGTCCGGCGCGACTCGAATTACTTTTTTGCTAGAAACAATTAGATTGTTGTTCGGATCAAATTGGATGCTAATTTCTGGTCCCAGTAATGAGTCTGGTATTGCATAATGAATTTTAACAGAGTCTAGTCCAACTTGGCAAACTTCCCCATTTAAGTTGAAGCAATAGAGTTGATCTTTACGATCACGAGTAAACGCAAATAGTGAATTGCTTTGAAGGTTTTGGCTTGGAATGTTTTTAAAAGAGTATCCGTCAAATAGAATGATTCCATTGCTGGTTGCGAGCCACATAAGATCTTCTTTGTCCAGAAAGACATCATAGATTTCTACATCTTTCAATTCCTCTGTGCCAAGCGAAATATAGGAAGGCGACTGGGCTTCTGAAATTAATGTCAAGCCGCAGAATATCAATATGTATAGGTAGCGGAACAGCAGTTCGAATTAATGAGGTAATTAAGTGTTATTCATGGCGTTTGTAAAATGTTCTAAGCAACGCCAATATTTATCTTTAAAGATTTCGTAATGCATTTTAAAATCTGAAGTTTTGGATATTAACTTGTCGGTTTCTAAGCAGGGTTTTCTGAAATCTTTACATGCATAGAAAATATCTCGACTTCCATCATAGGTTTTACGTCCAATATTCAAGTAGCCTTCAGCGTCTTTTAATACGTAGTTTAGATTATCTTCTAATTCATTAATGGCCACATAATCGTCCTGATTTGGAAAACCACTTTCACCTTCTGCTTCATACTCTATAGTTAAGATTAGAATCCAAGGGTGAGAAGCTTTACTGTCCCAGCTGAGTAAGTTAGTATTGAATACCCCAATTACCGTTTTTCTAGTTTCAGGGTTTACAGCTTCATATCCACTATAATCATCGTTATCAGTATCATATCGAAGTCCTTCGTATTTTTCTAGAAATTCAGATTCTCGCCATTTTAAATACTCCCCCAATTTGGTGACAGGAATAGGTTCGTTACAGTCTTTTGAATTGGCAAAATTAACTTCATCTAAAAGCGTCACATTGTTCAGCTCCCCAATTAAAATATCCAGATATATAAATATACCTCCGATTATTTCCTGACTGCTTGATTCGTTGTAATCAGGATGGTAAAAAGTTAGGATAACTTCGTCAGGATAATTAGCGTCAGTCTCTTCGCTAAAGGTGATATTTTCCTGATCGAATTTCAAATCATGCATTTCTATCCCAGCATTGCTTTGAGGGTCACCTTGTTTTAATGCAATAATGTCCCATCCTTCAATTTTAGGTGCGTCTTCAACGAGTTGTTCTACGTAAGGAATATTTCTAATTACCCCGTCTGCTGTAAGAATCAATTCGATCGTCTTATCATCTGGCATTCCGATCAAAAAGTAATATCCGGGTCTAAGTTCATTTAACTTTTCCGCTAATATTTCCATAAAGTCTTCGTTTATGTTTTTTTTAGACTCGAAAATTTTGTGGAATTTGTTCGAATTAGAAGAGAACCATCGCCAAAAATCTTGGTTGGTTTTTATAGGTTGTTCTTTTGAACCGAATAACGATTTTAGAAATTTCATACCATGTATTTTAAACCACAACATAGTGTATGGCAATTTAAACAAATTAATAACATGTAAAACACGATGAAAGTTTATTTACAAAGATTTCCTCAAGCCTTGTATCTAGATTTTTTTGCAGACCATTTTGTTAGGGTATATCA
>JAHDFW010000004.1:0-45047 GCA_020627945.1 Cytophagales bacterium | reverse complement strand
TTCCTCAAGCCTTGTATCTAGATTTTTTTGCAGACCATTTTGTTAGGGTATATCAAGATCAAATAACAGGCAAGAAGCGGACTAGAAAAGTGTTTTATCAGGATATAGATGTGTTACATTATCGTAAGCGAAGAATAAAGTGGTATTCTTGGTTTCTTATTCCCCTTTGGCTCCTATCAGAAATGTTGACCAACCCACCTCTTTATGGTAAAAGAAGGAAAATAGAACTTAGTTTAATTGGAGATCAACCAGATTTTATTTTGGATTTAGATGATGTAACTGAACGCAAAGCCCTTAAAATTGCTAGAATTCTAAATCGTAAGATTAGAAAAGTAAATCGAAGATAGCTACCTGATCATGATTTTACGACGCTCTCCATCACTAAACCAAAGTATTAAGAATCCTTTGTGATAGGCATAGTTTTCTATTTCTTGTCCTAGAAGGTTATAAACACCTATGATTTCACCTTGTTCTTTCAATTCGCTTAGAATTTCTTCGATGTTGTCAGAATTCAAGTTATTTAGTTTTAAAGCAATGCTTGAGGCTACATTTACCGTGTAACTAATGGTATCCCAACTATCAATTTCATTTTCTACGTAGAGCCACACCTTGTAGTCTCCATCAGTACTATATGTGTGAAACGGGTTTTTAGAAGTACTCATGCTTCCATCTCCAAAGTCCCAGGTGAATTTTAACGCATCTGGACTTGATTGATCCGTAAATGCAACGTCCAATGAAGTAGCGCTGTAACTAAAATTGGAAGTAGGTTTATGCTGAAGATACAGAAAGTCTCTTGACATATGTACTATAGTGTCCCAATATGCATTTATACCATCTCCAGTTGACCAATCACCGTTATTTGTACCATGAAATTCGTGTCCTACACTGTCCACAAAGTAGACCCAGCTAGTATCAAAACCTAAATTATTTCTTCTGTCATTTATTGGCCTGCTTCCATGCGTAGGAGGTAATGTTCCGAGTCCAAAAGGATTACCAATGCCATATGGTACTGTTGCATCTGCTATTCCATGAATTAACATAGTAGGAGTCGTATCTTCTGGTTCAATCAAAGAAGAATCTTCGATTGCACCCCAAAGTCCAATCACAGCATCTGCCTGACCATTGTAAGATAAATAATCACCATCATCTAATCCGCCTAAATCTGGAGTTGTAATGGTTTTAAAAAACGGAAAAGTGGTGGTTGCCACAATTTGTGAGTAGGGGGCTGCATCTGCAGGGACCTCATATGATTCATCCATGAAAGCGTTATGCAAAGCAATAAAGGCGCCAGCACTACTTCCTATCATATAAACTCTACTGGAATCAATGTTGTACAAGTCGGCATTGGCTCGGAGATACCTCACTGCTGACCTCCCATCCTGAACCCCTCTATATACTCCACGGGTCGCACTTCTTCCGCTAAGAGGGTTCATTCCTAATCTGTATTGAATAGATGCAACAACATAGCCTCGAGTAGTGAAACTATCACAAAAGGCGATTATATCTTCATGCTGTTTGTGTCCTAGTAAAAAACCTCCGCTAAATGCAAAGATAATAGCAGGTCGTTTTTTTAAAGTATCTCCCACTGGCTCATAGATATCCATATGCAAATCCATATGCGTTGTATCTCCTTCATTTAGATACAGGGGGTCTATAGCTGGACGTTTATGAGCATAAACGACGTCGTTAGTTACGGAATATCCTCCAGTAAAAATTCTTTCCGTATAGCGATAATCCTGCCCATAACCAATGAAACAAAACAACACCCCTAACATCAAGAAAAATCCTCTCATAGTTGTACAATAAATTATACTATCTGATGTAAAGCAACTATAATTGCAATAATTTTACTTAAATATTGCAATTGTGTAATGTGTTCTTTAAATAGTGCAAATTAGTATCATGTGAGAGCCTTCTTTTTGGGTTGTATGGGCTATAATTTGGATTGATGTGATTAGGTTTGTACAATTGCCTCATTTTGAGTGTTTCAAAGTTTTTTTGAAGGTTTCATCTAACATTTACAACATTTATATGGTTTTGGCCGTATTGTTGTAAAGGAGGATGTGTTTTATAGCTTTAAGGCATAGACTTTGTTATTAAATATTTATTAAGTTTGCGGAGAATTTAAGAGGTTAGGTGATGAGAAAATTTTTTAGATCAATTTTGATTGTTGGGTTAACGAGTATGAGTGCGGTCTCTTTTGGACAAGAAACTATGGAGCATGGCTCTGTAATGGATAGTTCAAAAAAGGAGGTCAATGTTGAAGGAATTATCGAAATGGAAACTGAAGGAGAGTTCTCTATGGATTCCAGTTCTGTTGTAAAAGATTCTAGTTCTATTGTGAAAAAAGAAGAGTTGCATTATGCAACAGAAATTGGTGAACGAGTTTATTCGTACCCTTCTAATTTAGCTGAAGAGAACAAAGTTTCTGAGGAACGAATGCTTTTGATACAGCAGGTTGAAAAAATGGATGTTAAAATCTTAAAGACTTGGGTTAAGAAGAAGTATAAGTACGATGGTACTTCAATGAAAGCAGAAGATCATAAAACATTAGTGATTACCAGACTTCGTCATGATAATGAAGGTGAGCCTATTAATATTGTTAAGGAAGATGTGCAAGTTAAGACCCAAGAGGGTTCTGAAGCTTGGTTGAGAGGAGGGAGATGTATGCAAGGAAGTTATAGAAGTGATTTACCCGAAATTCCAGAAGGACTTTCTTATGTGGAGTATATTTTTGCAATACCAACGGGTGAAAAACCAAAAGAAATTATTCTGTTCGATCGTGTATTGAAAATAGAAACAATTGATCACAAGTAGGTTTACATAAGAGCTTAAAGAGATTTAAAATTAAAACGGGTCGTGGAAATTAATCTACGACCCGTTTTTTATGCTGTTTAGTCAGTTAAGCATTCATCAATGCTTCTATTTCTTCAACTTCTTTAGGTATGTTTTTCATTAAATTAGAAGGAGCTCCTTTTGTTATAACTACATCATCTTCAATTCTAACACCTATACTTTCTTCTGGAATATAAATACCAGGTTCACAAGTAAAGACCATTCCTTCTTCCAATTTCATATCATATCCCCAGGTTCCGACATCATGTACATCTAAACCGATGTAATGAGACGTTCCGTGCATGAAATACTTCTTATATGCAGGTCTATTTGGGTCTTGGTTTTTAATGTCCTCTAAAGTAATTAGATTCAGGTCAACCAGTTCTTTTTCCATTAATAAACCAACCTCTTTGTGATACTCATGAATGTTAGCCCCGATTGTTAACATGTTGATAGACGCTTTTTGTACTCGAAGAACTGCTTCATACACAGCTTTCTGACGATCCGTATATTTCCCACTTACCGGAATAGTTCTGGATAAGTCTGCGGCATAGTTGGCATATTCTGCACCAATGTCTAAAAGTAATAAATCTCCATTTTTACATTCCTTACTATTGTCGATATAGTGTAGTACACAAGCAGAATACCCTGATGCAATAATTGGGGTATAAGCAGGTCCTCTAGAGCGATTGCGCAAAAATTCATGGTACAACAACGCCTCTACCTCATATTCCATTACACCTGGTTTAGTAAACTCAAGGATTTTTCTAAAGGCTTTTTCAGTAATGTCACAGGCAGTTTGCATTGCCTCAATTTCTTCAGGCTCTTTGATTGCACGAATTTTATGCATGGCAGGAGCAACACGCTTATAAGTGTGTGCAGGGTATTCAGATTTAATCCACTTTATAAACCTTGCATCTCTGGTTTCTACCTCGACATGTGCTCGAAGGTGTTCGTTGGTGTTTAAAAATACCGATTCACATTCAGCCATTAGGGCTTTTAAAATAGTGTGAAATTCATCCAGCCAATACACAGTTTTAATTCCAGATTGGTCAAAAGCTTCTTCCTTGGTGTACTTGTGCCCTTCCCAAATTTCAATTAACGGACTTGTCTTTTTCAGGAAAAGAATCTCGCGATGTGCAGGTTTTGCAGCATTAGGAAAAATCACCAGAACGGATTCTTCTTGGTCAATTCCAGAAAGATGCAAAAGATCGTTGTTTTGTCTAAAAGGCATATGCCCATCCGCATTAGTAGGCATGATGTCATTAGAATTGAAGATTGCCATTGCACCTTCCGGTAATTCTTTGACTAATCTCTTACGATTTTTTATATATAGTTCTTTAGAAAGTGGAGTATATCTCATGGTCTCGATTATGTGTTTTGTTTATACTGCAATATATATAAAAAGGGGTTTTATGAGCAGCTATCAGTGATTAAAAATACAAATTTTGTGATCCTATATATTAATCCTGTATCTTTCCTATCTATTTAATTTGACGAGAGTATATTTGTCTGCGATTCTCATAGTTGGTTTTTGCGGACATTGATTATCTTTTTATACACCATTGAATTTAGGCTTTTAAATGAGTGAAGAAATACTATCGGCGTTAGTTCAACTGTTTGCGATTTTTGCCAAACAGGACGATGGTGTTTCTGTTGAAGAACGCAATCTTGTAATGCGGTTTCTGAAGCAAACGTTGCATCAAGAAATGGTGGATCATTACATGGATCAGTTTGATACGTATGCTGGTGTTAATAAAAAATCTGGAGGAGTAAAGCGTCGTTCGATGGTGAGCGACTCTACCAAAACTTTACGAATCTGCGCTCAGATCAATAAGGAACTTACACACGTTCAGAAAGTTATAGTTACGTATAATTTATTGGAGATGATTGCTGCGGGAGGGAGTGGTATATCGGAGTCTGAAAACGATTTTTTAGTTACGGCGATAGACATTTTCAATATCAAAAAGGAAGAGTTTAAGGTCTTGAAATCATTTATTCTTTCTTCTAAGTTGTATGAACTGGACTACGACGATCTTTTATTATTGGATTCACACCCATTACACGATAAGAAGCATTCCAAGCATTTAATTTCAAACCAGATTGAAGGAGTTCTTGGTGTATTAAGAATATCCAGTGCGGACATTTATTTGCTTCGTTACATGGGGCCACAGGAATTACAACTTAATGGAATGGGAATACGATCTCATAGAACTTATGTTTTTCCAAGTGGAAGTACCGTGAGAGGATCAAAGTTTAGTACGGTTTACTTTAGTGATGTAGTTACAGAATTTTTAAAAGATGAGACTCCTGATCCTTTGAGTTTTGTAGCTGAGAATATTACCTATCAATTTCAAGGAGGTAAGATAGGGGTCCATGAATTAAACATTGCTGAACAAAGTGGGAAGTTGATAGGTGTTATGGGGGCTAGTGGTTCTGGTAAGTCCACTTTGCTTAATGTGTTAAACGGAACTGCCAAGCCTACTACAGGAAGCATCAGAATTAATGGTATAGATATTTTTGAAAATCCAAAGGCAATAGAGGGGGTGATAGGATACGTGCCACAAGATGATCTCTTGATGGAAAACCTCACCGTTTTTCAAAACCTTTATTTCGCGGCAAAACTTTGTTTTAAAAACAGCACAGAACAGGAACTAACGGAGTTAGTTGATAGTACTATTGCGAAATTAGGCCTAACAGAAACCAGAAATCTAAGGGTTGGTTCCGTTCTTAAGAAAACGATTAGCGGAGGTCAACGTAAGAGGGTAAACATAGCGTTGGAGCTCTTAAGAGAACCAGATGTTCTATTTGTTGATGAACCTACATCCGGACTTTCTTCGAGAGATTCAGAAAACATAATGGACCTTCTTAAGGAGTTGTCATTAGCAGGTAAATTGGTGTTTGTAGTGATTCATCAACCTTCTTCTGATATTTTTAAGTTGTTTGATAAATTGCTGATTATGGATGTGGGAGGTTACCCTATTTTCTATGGTAATCCAATCGATTCAATTATTTACTTCAAGCAAAGAACCAACCAGATTAATGCCGAACAAGGGGAGTGTAACTATTGTGGTAATGTTAATCCCGAACAGATTTTCAATATTGTTGAAACGCGTGTGGTGAACGAGTATGGTAATTTCACCCATCAACGTAAGAAGACTCCTAAGGACTGGTATCAGACCTTTAAAGAAAACATTAAAGCGCCAAAAATTAAGGAGGTTAAGGATAAGATTAACGTTAAGCTTAAGATTCCCAACTTGTTTTCTCAAGTTAAAATTTTTACTGCTCGAGATGTGATTTCGAAAGTAGTAAATAAGCAATTTTTGTTTATTAATTTTTTAGAAGCACCTGTATTAGCACTATTACTAGGATATATAGTACGGTATTATAATGCTTCTGCGGGTAATCATAATTATCAATATGCGGCGAATGGAAATATAGCTGCGTATTTGTTTATGAGTATTATTGTGGCTCTTTTTATGGGGCTTACGGTAAGTGCGGAGGAAATTATTAATGACCGTAGAATACTGAAACGAGAGCAATTTCTGAATTTAAGTTGGTTTAGTTATTTGTTATCGAAAGTGGGAATCTTGTTTACAATGTCCGCAATACAGACACTTACCTATGTATTAATAGGGAATACAATACTTGGAATTAAAGGAATGTATGTTTCGTATTGGCTCATGTTATTCAGTATATCCTGTTTTTCCAACTTATTGGGTTTAACTATTTCTTCGGCTTTCCGTTCAGTAGTAACTATTTACATTCTTATTCCATTATTACTTATTCCTCAGATAATCCTTAGTGGTATTGTAGTAAATTTTGACAAATTGAACCCAGCACTTAGCTCGGTGAATAGTGTGCCGTTAATAGGAGATATGATGGCTTCCCGATGGGGGTTTGAAGCACTTGCGGTTCGACAAAGTAAAGACAATAGGTACGATCGTCTTTTTTACGATTACAACAAGAAAATGGCGCAGTTAGATTATGGTAAAATATATTTACTGCCGCATTTGGAAAAAGATTTGAATTACTGCGTCCAACGTTTAGATTCTAAAGATAGGGGTGAACTTTACGCTCATAAATTGAAGGTTCTTCGAAATGAAATTACTAAGTTACTCAAGAAGATAGATGGCGCCGAGTTTGACTATATGGATCACTTGAATGAAGATAAATTCGATAATATCTCTTCGCAAAAGACCAGAGAATTTATTAATCAGGTAAAACGATATTACATCAAGTCATATAACGATGTATTGGAGCAGAAACAGCATTATCAGTCAGAGTTGGTAGGAAAAGGTGTGAAAATTCAGGAACTTAAGCGAAACTATCATAATAAGGATTTGTATGATTTGGTTAAGAACACTAATGAAGAAGTGAGGATTTTTGAAGATGAGGGGGAATTGTTGGAGAAAGTATATCAGATTTATCAAGATCCAAGAGCTAAGAATCTGCTAGACTATAGAGTACAGTTTTTCTTACCCAAAAAGCACTTCATGGGAGTTTACTTCGATACTTTTTGGTTTAACCTACTCGTTGTTTGGGTAATGACTATTGCTGCTTTTGTTGCTTTACAATTCAAACTTTTAGCCAGGTTTGTGAATTGGCTAGAAGACATAAGAATTGGACAAAGAAGTTAATTGTCTATTTCAAGAAAATATTCTGTAAAGCAACCCAGAGTTTACCTTTTAGGGCCTTGTCGCTAGCAATTAAGTCTAGTGAATCGCACTGGAGAATTGTGGAGTTTCCATCCTTAACAGATTGATACTTGTCATAATTCTCTTTAGAATCGTTGTCGAAGATGAGTACGACGTTCGTTTCCAAAGCGGAAGCCTTATCAACATTTTCGGAATACAAAATGGAAGTATTGTAAAGGGATAACTTTACAGCACTTAGAATCTTACTTAAGAAGTTTTCGTTTTTAGCATTTAGTTTTTTGTCAAGAACAATACAAATGTTCTTCAACTCTTGCTTCACGTTAATGAGATAGAGTTCATCTTCCGCAAACAGTTGCTTATAAAAGCCAGTCTCCATTTCTTCCATATTCAACTAAATTAAGAATCTTTGGTATCTTTTGCATCATAGAAGATGGCTTTTAGTTCGTCAGCATCTTCAGGCTCCATTTTTCCATCTAAAATCAGACGAAGTTGTCTTCTTCTTAGCGCACCTTCGTAATAGGCTTTTTCAACATCTGTTTCAGGGTGAATTGGAGGGACGTTTATTGGGTTTCCGTTTTGATCAACAGCCACAAATGTAAAGTAAGCTTCATTCGATTTCTCTTTTGTATTTCGGGTCAAGTCTTCTACCCAAACCTCAATTCGAACTTCCATTGAAGAATTGAAACTTCTGGTTACGAATGATCTTAATGTTACTACACTACCAAGAGAAATACCCTTCTTAAAAGACACATGATCTACTGAAGCAGTAACAACAATTCTGTTGCAGTGTTTTTGAGCAGAAATGGCAGCCGCAATATCCATAAAATGCATCATTCTTCCACCCATTAAATTGTTAAGGGTGTTTGTGTCGTTAGGTAGTACAAATTCAGTCATGTTGACCATTGAATCTTTTACGAACTTTTTCTTACTCATTCTCATGTTATTTTAGTCTTCCTTTTTATGCAAAAAAAAGGGCGGTTAAAAACCGCCCTCAAAAATAGTTATAATTGTTGTTATTATTAATAACGAACTAATTTTTTGGTTACTGTACCAGTAGAAGATTTGATTTTCACAAAATAAATCCCAGATTCCTTAGTAGACACCATCTCGCTAAGCTTGAACGAGTGTTTACCTGTACCATAGAATTTTGTGTTGCTGTAAAGTTGTTCTCCAATTACGTTGAACACACTTACTTCCATGTCTTCTCCTCTTACAACATTAATGTTGATGTTAGCATCATCAGTAAAAGGGTTAGGGAACACGCTCATTTGAACGTTACTTTCTTCTTCAATACCTTCAACAAGACTTGCTCCAACGTTGATGTCATCAATGTAGAAGTAGTTACCTGAACCACTTGTTAATTCGAACTTAACAAGAATATTAGGTCTTCCGATGAAAGCAGCTAAGCTAACTTCTTGTTTATCCCATTGATCATCATTAGGAACAAAGTCTGTACCTACGATATTAGTTCCGCTAGTGTTCATAAGAGCAGCTGCGGTTTCATATACCTTGGTCCAACGCTCACCACAATCTCTAGAAGCCCAAACAACTAGTCTTTCAGCGCTTCCTGCGTATTGAGGAGCATAAGCATATCTATACGTTAAGTTAGTTTCGCTAGCATTTGTGAAATCAATCGGAGGAGAGATAAGAGTATATACATATCCAGGTCCCATGTTTTTCAAATGAACAGCGTAACTTTGGAATCCAGTTGCAGATGCTCTGTCTGTAATTTTCCATTTTACGTTTACATTACCATCAATAGCAGTCCATTGTTTTCCAGCATCCGCTAAAGTTGGGAAGTTACCGTTTTCAAAAGTTTCCACAAAAGGAGCAACTTCTCCACCAGACGTAGCGCCTACAGTAATCAAGTCAATTTTTGAAGTATTAGTAGATCCACCACTATTTGTAGCTGTTAACGTTACGCTGTACGTTCCTGGAGTTGAATACGTGTGAGTTGGATTTTGCACTGTTGAAGTTTGCCCATCACCAAAGTCCCAAAGCCATTCCGTCGGAGTTCCATCATAAGAAATATCTTCGAATGAAACACTCGTACCTGCACAAATTTCCGTCTCATCATAAATGAATTCGGCAGTTGGATAGTGGTCGTAAGGTCCACAAGTATCACAAATACCAGTAGCAATTAAGTTTGTTGGTCCCCAGATAACATTTCTTCCATTACATGTAGTGCTTGCCAGAGTTTCTCTCATAGCTTCCTTCTGACCTTCCGTAAAGTTTTCGATGCTACAGAACGCGTAGTCCATAATGTTTTGAACATTGTCATGGATTTGTCCTTGAGAAGCTGTCCAAAGCGTATCACCAAAAATCCCTATAAATGGAGAAGGATCGTCTGTACAAGTAGTTCTTGTAAGATCACTACAGAATGATTGACCCACTGTGTTTGGAGTGTCCTCGATTCCGTCATCCATGTTACAGTTAGTAGTTAGATTGTTGTCATTACTTCTTCCCCATGGGTGAGGTAAAGCTAACCAGTGACCACACTCATGTGCCAGGTCATTTAATTGATTGTTAAGCATTACAATTCCATCGTATCGAGCACTGATTTCACATGGGAAGTGAGACCATCCACCCGCGCCAGATTCAATTCCACGCACAATCCAAATGTTAAGGTATTTAGTGTTATCCCACCAAACTTCGTCTTTTATGGTATTTGTAGCTGAAAGCGTCTTTTCAGTTTCAGTAATTGTAATCCCTTTTGTAAGGTTGCCCTGTGGGTCTTTTTGAGCTAAGTAGAACTCAATATGTACGTTTGGAGAAATTTGATCAAACGGAGCTTGAATCAAATTGCTATCCGCATTACGATATGCTCTGTTGATGTCTTCAACCGCGTTAATGTACTTTTGACGATTGTTTACGAAATCATCGAACAATGGTCCTTGATTCCAAGTCATTAAGTGAAAAACAACTGGAATTTTGTACACAAATTCAGCTGATTTTTGAGAACGTTTACCGCTTTTGATTTCTTCAATGCGACGTTCGTAATTCTGACGGGCTACCATTTTTTGGATCCTCTGATTAGGGGTCAGTTGATCATCCGATAGCTGTTCTGTCCCACACCTTTTGGATGTCTGGCTATATGCCGTACCAGCCATTAAAAGTGCAAGAGCAAAGTATAACTTCTTCATATTACTTTTAGTTTATTATTAACCCTTTAATACTCTTAGCACAAAGCTAGAGTAAAGTAACCTCAAAGTTACGGTTAAATTCTGTCTTTTTCAAATCTATTTTTGTTCAACTATAAATAGAGATTTACACGAAAAAAACCTTCTATTGTTAAACAAAAGAAGGTTTTCGCCGACTTGCGATTATCTCGCAAAAATATGATTATTGGTGTTTTAGTACTTAACCATTTTTTTAGTTACCGTACCTTTTTCCGATTTGATTTTAACGAAATACACTCCTGAGTCCGTTACTGGAATCATCTCGCTTAATTTCATTTTATGTCTTCCTGCGGTGTAAAACTTCTTGTTACTGTACAATTGTTCTCCAACTACATTGTAGATGCTAACTTCTAAATCGGATCCATCCGCAACATTCAGATCAATTGTCGCATCTTGTGTAAATGGGTTAGGGTAAACATTCATGTGTACATTGGATTCTTCCGCAATACCAACATTTTCACTTCCACCAACATTGATATCATCTATATAAAAGTAGTTTCCAGAACCACTAATAACTTCAAAACGAATCAAGATGTTTGGTCTGCCAGTAAAGATTGTTAAATCTACCTCTTGTTCTTGCCATTGTTCTTCAGTAGGAACGAAATCTTTACCAACTGTATTTGTTCCTGATGTATTTATTAAACTGGCTGTGGTTTCGTAAACTTTGGTCCATTTAGCTCCACAATCTTTACTTGCCCAGATAATTATTCTTTCTTCACTTCCAGAGTATTGAGGGCTGTACGCGTATTTATAATTTAATTTAGTTCTGTTCGCTCCAGAAAAATCGATAGGAGGAGAGGTTAAATTATAGGAATAACCTACACCCATCCCTTTTAGGTTTATAGAATAACTGTAGGTTCCAGTTGCAGATGCTGCATCCGTAATTTCCCACTTTACGTTGTTGTTTCCATTTTCCGGTAACCATTGTTTTACTGGATCCGCTAAAGTTGGGAAATCAACGTTCTCAAAGTTTTCGTAGAAAGGAGCAGCTTCACCTCCTGAAGTGGCAAGTACATTTACTAATTCAAAAAGCGTTTTACTATCAGTATCATTACCATCTCCAGCAGTCATACTTACAGTGTAAAGACCAGGAGTGTCATAGGTGTGTGTTGGATTTTCATCGGTACTTGTTCCACCATCTCCAAAATCCCAGCTCCAACTTGTTGGTGCTTGTCCAGAAGTTAAATCCTGAAAAGAAACGCTAGTTCCAGCACAAATATCTCTAACACATCCATTGATTTGGAAGTTAGCGCAAAGCTGAGGAGTAACAGAGGTGTCAATCCCAGTAGCTATTAAATTTGACTGAGTAAAAAGGTTTTGCAACTCGACACTGTATTTTAACGCCGTATCTACTCTAAATTGCTGTCCTAAAGAGAAGTAGGTTTGGCAACTAGCATAACTCATGTAGTTTTGAATTGGATTTACTGGATCAGCAGGGAGTCCTGAGTCAAGTCCTGTACCTGTATCATCACAGTTGTTTAATCCTGTATCACAAATAAATGTTTGTCCATCTTCTTGAGGAGTGTCGCAAACATTGTCTCCTTGAGAAAGACAGTTGTTTGAAGTACATCTTCCTGTTCCCTCATGGTGAACATGGTATAATGCTAAGCAATGGCCAATTTCATGAGTTGCAGTTCTGTTGTTGCTTTCTGCTAATTCATCTGCTCTTACTAAGAAGCCAAATGTGCTTAAACGTCCTGGAAACCCAGACCAAGAAGGGAATTGAGCTCGGCCTAGTACAGTTCCTTGTCCAGAACCAGCCGAGATAGATTTTACTACCCAAATATTAAAATACTTGGTAGCATCCCAGTAGCTTACAGCTTTTACTTCATCACTTGCACTATTAGTAAGATCTGTATAGGAGCGTGTAATACCATTAGTACAGTTACCATTTGGATCAATTTTAGCAAGTCTGAACTCAATGCCTAAATCTGCTCTGTAAGGTTTGAAAATATCAGTAGTGTTGTCAGAATCAGTGTTTTTCATTCTGAAATCATTATTTAATGTAGTCACTGCATTTTCAATTTCTTCTTCACTGATAATGTCTTGACAATCTCCCTCACCATTTATGATGTGTACGACTAATGGGATAATGTATTTTGGTTCATGGTTGGTACGATTATTACTCACTCCGGGCTTAATTTTTTTATCCTTCAGAAGCTCGTACATGTTTTGTTCAAACACCTCACGTTGATGGAGTAATTCAGGGTTTAATGCGGCTTGTTCTTGGAAGTAAGTTTCGGTGCCACACCAATCACGACTTTCATTTTGAGCATTAAGACCCAATACAACCAAGGAAAGAAATCCCATGGCTAATGATTTAAGAGTGAATATAAATTTTTTCATATTAAACTTTTATGTTTCTAACAACTGGTAGGTTATATAACCTTAATTACTTTTAATTGGTTCAGATCGCCTATATTACTCAATTAGATTATTGAATAGTTACAAATTACTGTAGCATTTGATGTTATCCAAGCTTGAGCTACATTTGCTTATTCGATCCTTTGCATTGTGATAATTCTTCTTGAAAAAATGCCTAACCTTAGTTTTTTATCTAAGGTTAGGATTTAGTGTTAATATTTTATTACTCGAATATGTTGCGTTGGTTTGTTTGAATTCGTTGAATTCACGGAAATAAAATAAACTCCTGCTCCATTGAAGTGTTCATTATTCAAGTTGATTTTATTGGATGAGCCACTCAACTGCATGCTGCTAACTTTTTCTCCTAGTGCGTTCCAGACAACTAATTCATTATTCGAAAGACCAGCACTTTCTGGTATCTCCACAGTTATATCATTATTGAATGGGTTAGGGTAAGCTTTTAATTTAGCGTTCACGTTAAGTTCTTCATTTGTACTTAAGAAAGCGCTGAGAGGAGCACAACCCACGTTAATGTCGTCGAGATATATGGCACTTCCCACCGCACTAGTAACTTCGAATTTTAGAAGTACATGGCGGTCTCCAATATATTTAATTAGATCGATTTCATTTAATGCCCATTCTTCTGGATCAGGCTTATAAGTAAATGAATACAATCCAGAGTTCGTAGCTAAAGCAGCTCCAGAAATGAAGTACAGTAATTCCCAGTTTTGTCCGCAGTCATCAGAAATAAATACTTTGAATACATCATTAGTGATTAATGTTGCTTGAGCATATGCGTGACGAAACGAAAGTGTGTTGCATGACATGGAATCTGTGAGATCTAAATAAGGAGTAATTACTGAAGTAGTGGCATCAGTTGGCATAGAATTTAACCTTACTCTTAAACTTTGACTTCCATTATAACTCGCATCCGAAGTTTGCAGCCATCCTGTTGAAGTTGTATTTTCTCTAGCCCAACTATCCGAGGAAGAATTAAATACAATTTGTTCTTCAAACCCTTCTGCGAAAGGAGTATTTAAGCTTTGTTCCGTAGAAATTACTTCAATATACTGCTCTTTAACAGTTGTGTCTGAGCCTAAGCTACTATTAGATGCGATAAGGGTAACTTTGAAAAACCCAGGGTTATCGTATCGTATAATTGGGTTCGATTCCGTAGAAGTCGAAGGTGTTCCTCCTTCAAAAATCCATTCTAAGGAGTTTACTGGAGGTCCATAAGAGTAATCTTCGAATTGAATTTGTTCGGATTGACAAACTAATCTACTATTTGATTCAAAGTCTGCAGTTGGAGGACAAGGTGTAAAAACGAACCCGTCGTTTGTTCCCGTTTCCATTAAGTTTTGTTCCGTCCAAAGGTTGTTTCTGCCATTTGTTGAACTTTCTAAAGTTGCTCTCATAAAAGCTTTTTGTCCGTCAGTAAAATTTTCAGCTTGACAAAACGCATAATCCATGATGTTTTGAACATTATCAATTACGTCTCCAACCCAAAGTGTATCACCTTCTGGAGAAACATAGGTGGCATCGGTACAAGAGTTTCTTCCTGTTGAACAGAAGCTTTGGCCTAAAGTGTTCGGAGTGTCTTCAATTTGGTCGTCTAAGTTGCAATTCCCAGGCTCGTTAGAATCATTGTTTGGTCCCCAAGGGTGATTTAATCCTAACCAGTGGCCTGCTTCATGACTTAAGGCCGATAATTGACCAGATCGAACAACTATACCGTCAATTGCGCTCGATACAGGAGGTGTGTAAGAATATCCACCTGCACCACTCGCGATACTTCTAACTACCCAAATATTAAGGTATTTGGTATTGTCCCATCTTACTAAATCTTTTACTTGGTCATCTCCTTCATAAGTTAGTGTAGAAGCAGTTCTTGTAACCCCCTCCGTACATTTTCCTTCAGGAGTTTTTTTAGCCAAACGAAATTCGATTCGCGTGTCTGGATGGTAGTTTCTAAATGGTAAAACAATATCAACGGAGTCGGCATTGTCCTTTCGGAAGTCGCGATTCATAAAAGCTACAGCATTTTCCACTTGATTTTGAGAAATATTTTCTGCTCCGTAATCATGGATAATGTGGAAAACGACAGGAATCACATAAAGCGGTTCTGTAGTCTTGTTCTGATTTTTATAAATTTCAGCTGCACGCTCCTTATTGTTTTTAAGGAATACTTCGCGTTGTAGAAGCATTTGAGGGTTTTCCTCGGCTCTTGCATCCCATTCAGAGTGTGCATGACACCAATTGGAACTCATGTTGAGCGCTTCATGCTCATCCTCATATTTGGGATTTTGTGCATTTGCACATATCAAGCTTGAACCAGCAAGAATAATAGGGAGTAAAATTTTTTTCATAATCTAATAACAACTTAGGAACCACGAAATATCGGAACTTCTAAAACTAACAAAAATATTTCGACCAATGGTTCATTTCATCAGATCAATTTTGAAATGAAAACACCCAGTTTTATTGACTTAACATCTTGATGTTAAGGTGTTAAGTATCTTGAATTAGCTCACTAAATAAAATGAGAGTATGTTTAACGAGAGAATTTCGGACGTTTAAACATCTTGAAATGATGCTGTTTAGTATACTTGATTTTATACTCCACTTTAACTCCAAACATAAAGAATCCATCACCAGCAACTGGATTTCCACGTTGCTGACCTTCTTTCCAGTGAATTCCATCATCAGTATTAAAAGGGACATCAACTTCGTAAGTTTTGTCAGCTAAACCAGCTGCTATGGGATCATCAAAACTGGCATTGTCTACATATGTACGGCTTACATCATCAATATAATCCGTGAATGTCATTCTATAGCCTGCTTCAAAGTTGATATTAGTTTTCTTGTCTAACATGTAACGAATACCAATACCAAAAGGTAAAACTAAGGAGGTTCTTCTGTAACGGACCCCTTCGGTTCTTAGAGGTTGTAATTTGTACCATTTTCCATCTAATTCTCCTTTAGGGTTGAAATATGTAACTCCAAATCCACTAAATACGAATGGGTGAAAATCATCACGGTGGCCATATCTACGCTCATAAGTGATTAAATCATAGCATACAACCGCTTCGACGGTTATTCCATTTGATTTGAATTCTAGATTTCTGTTCCAGTTACGACCACCTTCATCGGTTCCGTATACTTTGAATAGGTTTATTTCGGCTCGTCCCATAATCCGGTTACTTGCACGATATAAAAAAGCACCATTGATGCTATACCTAAATTTCATGCAACTCCAGTTGTCACATAAGTCTCCATAATACGAGGTAAGACCTAAACCTCCACCCGCTTGAATACTATTAATATAACCTACGTTGCCCACTTGCGCATTACCAATTGACGCCCAAAACATCAACCCTAAAACCGCGCTAAATAGTCTTAAATTAAAATTTTTCACAGCTCCTCTCACCATAGTCCAATTACAAATTTAAATATTCCAACCGTTATTTCCTAACAATGGGACAAATTTGAAGGTTCCATATTCGTTTGATTCATAGGAGTTTTCTGTTATTTTGACCAATTTTAACATAGTTTGAGTATCTCTTCCACCGCTTGGTATAACAAGAATCCCGCCAACTTTTAATTGGTCTTGTAAGCTCTGTACTACCGTAGGTGCGCCACAAGTAACAATGATTTTGTCGTACGGAGCATACTGTGGTAACCCTTTAGAACCATCACCGAAGAAAGTTTTGATTTTAGTATACCTTAAGTTGTCAAGTAGCTGATTGGTTTTATGGAATAGTTTGCGTTGATACTCAATGGAATATACTTTTGCTCCAAGTTCTTGAAGCACACAGGCTTGATAGCCAGATCCTGTTCCTATTTCGAGAATTTTATCACCTTTTTTAACTTCTAACAATTCGCTTTGAACCGCAACCGTATAGGGTTGAGAGATGGTTTGACCCTCGCCAATAGGGAATGCAATATCTTCATACGCCTTTTCAAGAAATGCACTATTCAGAAATAAGTGCCTAGGTATATTACCTATAGCCTCCAATACTCTTGGATCTTTAATCCCTTTTTCCATCAAAATCTTTACAAGTTTTTGTCTTTTGCCCTTATGTAGGTAACTATCCATCATTAATTTCTAGTATAATTCTTTTAGGAACGTATAATAAACCTTAGCGTTTGAAGTTATATACTAATTTAACTTTATTTGTGGTTCAAAATTAATTAATGAAATATAGATACGTAATAATTGCAGTTATAATTTTCATATTCATTGGATGCGATGTGATTAATCCTGATGAAAAGATACCTGCATTTCTAAGAATTGATGAAGTAAGCCTGGATGGAACGGCTTATTTTAATCAAGATTCTGAGAACATCTCGGATGTTTGGGTTTTTGTTAATAGCAGCTTGATTGGAGCATATGAACTGCCTGCGGATATTCCAATTTTGGAAGATGGAGAAACATCCATTCGTGTTATTCCTGGTATTTATAAAGACGGAATTCAAGCTGTACATCATTTTTACCCTTATTATTCTAGATGGGATACTACCGTTAATTTTGTTGCTAATGAAACAGTAACGTTGATTCCTGAATTTGAGTATCTAGATAACTTCGAAATTGTATTTAATGAGGATTTTGAGTCATCAACGGTCGACTTTAAAGCATCTGATCAGTCTGATGCTGTATTGGATCAATCAGAAAATTATTTAATAGACGGTTTAAAATCAGGTGTGATGGTTGCTTCAGCTTCTGATAGCATCTTGGAAATTGTTTCCAAAAACACATTTCAAGTTACGAACAGATCTACCTCTACTTTTCCAACATATATGGAAATCGATTATAGGTCTAGTGTTCAGTTTAAGGTGGGAGTTTATGCCAATGGAACCGAATCGTTTGAATTAATGTTGAGACCCAACACAGAAAGAACCAAAATATATGTAGACTTGTCTAAGGAAATAGGTGTTTTTAGCGAGTCGGCGGAATATCAGGTGTTTTTTAAAGCTGATACCATAGAAGCGAATGACTATATGTCTTTGGACAACATAAGATTACTTAAACATCTTCAGTAAATAATTTAATGTATATGATAGCCTTAAACAGCAATTTGTAAAGGGAAGTTTGAAAAGGTACAAGAGTTACATATTGGTGTTTATCCTGTTCGACTTTTTAGCCGCCGCAATTAGTTGGGGACTTTTCTTTTACGAAAGAAAGATTATTCTAAATGAGGAGTTTGTTCCTGTCACTTTACAGTTGGTTTTTCGATCCTTGATCATAGGGAGTTTTTGGGTTACACTTTATTATATTTTAGGGTCTTATTCGGCGGAAATTTTCAGGAAATCTAGAATTAGAGAAGCGGTAAATCTTTTAAGAGCCTCGGTAATAGGATCTATAATAATATTCTTTTTGTTGCTTCTGGATGACCAAGGAGTGTTTACTTATAAACTTTACTATAAAACTTTACTAGCATATTTCTTGCTTCATTTTGGAACAGGTCTAATCATTAAACTATCGGTGGTTTCCTTCTTCCATAGTTTAGTTCGTAAAGGAGCTATATATTTTAATACGCTCATAGTAGGAGGCGGAGAAAAAGCGGTAAATATTACTCAAGAAATAAGAAGTCAAAACAGACACCTTGGTCTTAAAATCTTAGGATATGTAAATGGTTTTGGCCACAAAAAAGGAGTGGTGATGCCAGAAGATTTTAGCAGATTTGGTGATTATGCTGAAATAGAGAAAGTAGTTCACGAACAACAAATTGAAGAGGTTGTAATCGCTGTCGAACCTACAGAACATAGAAGACTAGAGGAAATATTGACATTACTTGATAATGCAGGAGTAAAAGTTAAGATTATTCCAGATTTATATCAGATTTTGATTGGATCAGTGCGAGTGAGTAATCTTATAGGAACTCCGCTGATCGAAATAGATAAGCGTCTTTTACCATATTGGCAACAAGCGTTAAAACGGATTATAGATATTACCGTTTCACTTTTTGTGTTGGTATTTGGGATCCCATTTTTTGCTTTGATAGCCTTTTTGATAAAGCGATCTTCTTCAGGGCCAATTTTTTATAAGCAGGAGAGGATAGGTTTGAATGCTCAGCCGTTTAATATTCTTAAATTTAGAAGCATGTACATAGATGCCGAAAAGGCAGGTCCTGCGCTTTCCTTTGAGGATGATCCTCGAATTACAAAATTCGGGCGTTACATGCGGAAAACTAGAATTGATGAACTGCCTCAATTTGTAAATGTTCTCAAAGGAGAAATGAGTTTGGTAGGTCCAAGACCAGAGAGACAGTTTTATATTGATAGAATTCGTGAAAAAGCGGATTATTACAAGCATTTGCATAAGGTGAAGCCGGGAATAACTTCGTTAGGACAAGTGAAATATGGCTACGCCGAAAATGTAGAAGAGATGGTGCAAAGGCTTAAATTTGACATTCTTTATATTGAGAATATGTCCCTAGCAATGGATTTTAGAATACTTTTGTTTACCGTTCTTATTGTGTTGCAAGGCAAAGGAAAATAAATCAGAATCATGTTTACCGGAATAGTAGAAACTGTAGGGAAAGTATTAGCCATTCGTAAGGAAGATACTAATATCCATTTTCAAATTGAAAGTGAGTTCGCTAACGAATTAAAAATAGATCAAAGTGTAGCACATAACGGAGTTTGTCTTACTGTTACAGAATGCGATAATGATTCCCATTGGGTTACCGCTATTGATGAAACTTTAAACAAGACTAACCTTGGAGATTGGAAAGAAGGGGATCAAATCAATTTGGAACGGTGCATGCAAATGAACGGAAGGTTGGACGGACATATTGTTCAGGGGCATGTTGATCAGATTGCGGAGTGCATTGGTATAGAGAATCAAGAAGGTAGCTGGGTTTTCACCTTTAGATATAAGAATCTACAACATGTTACTGTAGAAAAAGGGTCTATTTGTGTAAACGGAGTTAGTTTAACGGTCGTTAATTCTAGAGAAGATCGTTTTTCAGTTGCTATTATACCTTACACCTATGAGCATACTAACTTCAATGCTTTTGAAATAGGAACAAAAATAAACCTAGAGTTTGATATTATTGGTAAGTATATAGCTAAGTTGATGGCTGGAAGGTGATGTTTTATCCCCGCGTCTTATCTACTTTTGCTCGGATTATTAAGCCTAGTTTATACGCTAAATATGCACACAAGAACCCACAAATAGCTCCACATAAAATATCTAAAAGAAAATGTTTTCCCACATATATTCTACTGTAGGAAAAAATACATGCCCAAATAAAAACTGGTAAAGACCAGAGTTTTTGACCTTTTCTAAGAATCAGATAAATTCCATAAGCAATTGCAAACGATGTTGATGCATGCGACGAAAAGAAAGAGAATTTTCCACCACATTCAACAGGGCTATGAACAACTCCTAAAACCATTTCTTGATAGCAAGGTCTTAATCTTCCAACCAGAGGCTTGAATAGAGAAGATGCAGTATGATCTGCAATAATAATTCCCAAAACCAATGGAGCAATCACCCAAATTATAGTCTTGAGCCAACCTTCATTTTTATTTTGATAGAAGATTCCTAAGATCATGAGTACATACCACCAAAGCCACGATGATTTGTTGGTGATCCAAACCATAACCGTATCCCAAAATGGTGTATGTAAGCCATTCAGATAACTGAAAAGTTGATGGTCCAGTTCTACTAAAAAATCAATCATGAGGCCTTTGTTATGGTCTGGTTATATAATTTGTCAAAGATAGGCAATTGTGAAACTTTATATGTAAATTAGCACATTTTAGACACAAGCTGAAATAAAATTCATTTAGAACCATGGAAACCAATATTGAGGAAATGCCGGTGAAGTTGGACAAAGAGATTTTAGAGCAAGCCTATCGATTAATGTATACAGCGAAGTCGATGGCAGTTTTATATGAGGAAAACAAAGACGTATGTTCTAAATATGTACATGCTACCTCAAGAGGACATGAAGCAATTCAGCTTGGTTTAGCACTTCATTTGCAAGCTCAAGATTTTGTAGCTCCATATTACAGAGATGACAGTATCTTACTTGGGATTGGAATGACTCCCTATGAATTGATGTTGCAGGTTCTTGCCAAACGTGATGATCCTTTTTCTGGAGGTCGAACTTATTATTCGCATCCTTCCTTGCGAAGAGATCATATGCCAAAGATTCCACATCAATCTTCTGCTACAGGAATGCAGGCTATTCCAACCACTGGAGTAGCTCATGGAATTCGTTATAAAGAGCAGCACGATTTGTTGAAAGGTGAAGAAGCAAATACGGTCGTAGTTTGTTCTATCGGAGATGGAGCCATGACTGAGGGTGAAGTTCACGAAGCATTGCATAATGCAGCGTTACATCAATTGCCAATAATTTATTTTGTGCAAGACAACGATTGGGATATTTCAGCAAGTAAAGAAGAGGTGCGTTTTGGAACAGCCTTAGATTTACTAAAAGGTTTTAAAGGAATTGAAGGAGTAGAAGTTGTTGGAAATGATTTTTCGGATTGCTATTCGAAAATTGGAGAAGTAGTTCAGAAAGTTAGAGAAGAACGTAGACCATTTATGGTGTATGGAAAAGTACCGCTTTTAAATCACCATACTTCTGGAGTGAGAAAAGAGTGGTATCGTACAGATTTAGATGAGCATGCAGAACGTGATCCACTTCCAATTTTAAAACAACAATTGCTAGATCAGGGATTTTCAGAATCTCAAATATATAAAATTGAAGAAGGGGTAAAAGAAACAGTCGAAGAAGATTATCAAAAAGCTTTAATTGCAGAAGATCCAAAGCCAGAGGATTTATTTAATTATATTTTCAAAGATACACCAGTAACCTCGGAGGAAGGAACAAGAATTCCAGAAGGAGCTGAAGAAGTAGTGATGGTAGATGCTGCACTTCATGCGATAGACAATATC
The DNA here is from genome assembly GCA_020627945.1 of Cytophagales bacterium. Classification (GTDB taxonomy): domain Bacteria; phylum Bacteroidota; class Bacteroidia; order Cytophagales; family JAHDFW01; genus JAHDFW01. The sequence goes on along the minus strand of JAHDFW010000004.1, from coordinate 23,100 downwards.
ATGAAGGAGCACCCTGAGGCATTATTGTATGGACAGGATGTAGGAGGTCAGTTAGGAGGTGTTTTTCGAGAAGCAGCTACCTTAACGGGAAAGTATGGTAAAAACAGAGTTTTTAATACTCCAATTCAGGAAGCATATATTATTGGTTCAACTGTTGGGATGAGCGCGGTCGGTCTTAAACCTTTCGTAGAGGTTCAGTTTGCTGACTATATTTGGCCAGGGGTAAACCAGTTATATGCGGAAGTAAGTAGATCATATTACCTTTCTAACGGAAAATGGCCTGTCTCTATGGTATTGAGAGTTCCGATAGGAGCTTATGGAAGTGGAGGTCCTTTTCACTCTTCGAGTGTGGAATCAGCCATTCTGACTATAAAAGGAATTAAGGTGGTTTATCCATCTAATGCAGCTGATATGAAAGGGCTGATGAGAGCAGCCTACTATGATCCTAATCCAGTTGTAATGTTTGAACATAAAGGATTATACTGGAGTAAGGTGCCAGGTAGTAAAGCAGCCAAAACTAAAGAACCATCCGACGATTACATCGTTCCGATTGGAAAGGCAAGAATCTTTAGACATGCGTCTGAAGAAAGTATTGATAATGGTGAATCTTGTTTGGTAATAGCATATGGAATGGGAGTACATTGGGCCAACAATGCCGCCGATAATTTTGGTGAATCAGTAGAGGTACTGGACTTACGTTCCTTGCAACCATATGATTGGGAAACTGTGCAAGAAAGAGTTGCGGTTCATGGTAAAGTATTGGTACTAACCGAAGAAGTGGTTGAGAACTCTTTTGCCGAAAGTTTAGCAGGTAAAATTGGGCAGTCATGTTTTCAGCAATTGGATGCTCCAATAATGGTGATGGGCTCTGAGATTACACCAGCGATACCACTAAATTCAACATTGGAATCTACTATGCTTCCTAACGCAGATAAAGTAAAAGACAAGATTCAGGAATTGTTGGACTATTAATTATTCCCAACCAATTCACATTAAACTACGTCTTATTTAGCAACCTTATAACTAATATTAATTCAACTTTAGAATATTTCAAATTCAAATCAGACTGATATGAAACGATTAAATCTATACATATTGCTGGCAGTTACCTTGTTGTTGGGCTCGTGCCTTAGAAACAAGGATAAGTATAAACTTAGTGATATTAACAGCACTACTTGGGAACCTACTATAGCAATCCCATTGATGAATTCTGACCTAACCGTCTATAACGTTCTACAGAAAATTGACGACAATAATGTTGTAGTTATTGACTCTTCAAGCAGATTTATTGCTCTTGTTTATGAAGGGGAAGCAGTGTTTTCTGATTTAGATTCTTTTGTGGTTCTTCCTTCTCCAAGTATCAATGAATTAGCCGTTCCTTTAGCGTCGATTAATCCTGCTGTTACTGTGAATAGTACTTTGGATTTTACGCCGGGTCCTACCACCGTTGAAATGTATAAGTTGCTTTTAGCATCAGGTACATTAGATGTTAATATTGATAACGGAGGTTTTAACGATAGTCTTACGGTTACCTTGGATATTCCAAACCTGAAAAGTGGAGGAGTTTCTTTTACTCAGGTATTTGGCGTAAGTGCTGGTCAGTCCAGAAACTTTCAGCCAGCATTAAATGGTTATGAATTTGATTTTACTACTTCTGGTGCAGGGTTCAACTCTATTGATTACTCTATTACTTATGATACTCCTTTGAATAACGGGGTTACTGGTACTGCCGATGTCGATATTAGTTTTACGAATTTAGCATTGGAACGTCTTACTGCTTATTTCGGACAAGAGACTATTACACTCGGAGATCAAGAAATTGAATTAGACATTTTTAATGGTACTGAAGGAGAAGGAGTTTTTAAGCTGGATTCGCCTCTTGTGAAATTAGATTTCGAAAACTCAATAGGAATTCCTGTTGATGTGGACTTAAGTAGCATGAGAACTACAAATACTGAATTAGGTACGGTGTTCCCGTTTACATTTACCCCTGCTTCTCTTTCCACCTTGAGAATCAATTCTTCTAATAACCCAAATGATCCGGTGGCACTAACAAGTGTGTTGTATGATCGAAGTGAAGTAGCTGAATTTGAAAATATAGTAAATGGTAATAAAAAGGTGTTTAACTATACCCCGTCCATCGCGATTAATGCAGACGGAAAAGACACCAATTTCCTAAACCGAGATAGCCAACTTAGAATTAAAGCAGAGGTGGAATTACCAATGCAAGGTTATGCACATGGCTTTGTTATTTCTGATACCGTTCCTTTTGCAGGTCTTGATTTAGATCAGGGGACTGAAGTTACTAATGTACTTTTCCGTACTGGTGTTGACAATGGTTTTCCAGTGGATATAAAATTTCAGTTATACTTTCTAGATTCTCTAAACAATACACTTGATTCTTTGTTTAATGATTTTGATGATCGATTTATGGAATCAGGTGTGGTAGATGCAGATGGAAAAGTAACTAACTCGACGCTTAAGATAAAAGAGATTGAATATGATCGTCAGAGAGCTCTTGCACTTCAAAATGCAACGCAAATTTTAATGAAGGCATCGGCCGAGTCTTTTGAAGGACAAGATGAGAGAGTTGTTAAACTATTTGATTACTACGTTATCAACGTAAGACTAAGCATGAAACTTGATCTCTCCATTGAACCATAACCGATACCAAAAAGAAAATTAAGAAACATAATCGTCCAACAATCACATTAGGATTATGAAGAAAATATTTATTACGTGCTCACTTGTGTTATTAACTCTGGCCAACACTTTTGCTCAGGAAGATTTCACACTTTATTTTATGGATTATGTGCCTCAGGTACAATATACGAATCCAAGTACCCTGCCAAAAACCAAGTTTTACTTCAATGGTTTATTTGTTCCGTTGCCTCTTAACTTTAGAACTAGTATGGCGCACACCGGGGTGAATTTTAAGAATATCGTTACCTATTCAGGAGATTCTGTGATTTTTGATTTACCAAATATTGCTAATAACCTAGGTAAGCGTAATTACATAAAATTTAACCACGATCATGAGCTGCTGAACTTTGGTTTCAAGGCTCGTGAAAGTTATTTGTCTTTTGCGGTTAACTACAGAAATAGCTTACGGGTTACATACCCAGGAGATTTATTTGTCCTTCTTAAAGAGTTGAATGGTCAATCATTGCTTGGTCAAAGAGCAGATTTCGATGGTTTAGGTGTAGATGCATCATCTTATATGGACTTTAGCTTCAATTTTGCTCGTAATTTCAACGATAAATTGGTGATAGGAATAAGGCCTAAGTTACTTTGGGGTGCTTCTAACCTATATACTGAATACAGTGAGATTGGTGTTACTACTGATTCTACATTGTATGATTTAACACTAGATGCGAGGATGAAAATAAATACCTCGGGACCACTTGGTGCTGCAGCATCGGATATATTTACGGGCTCATCCTCGTTTGGAGACCCACTAGAAATGTTGAATGATGTTCGTTATTCACCTAATAAAAACTGGGGAGGAGGAATTGATATTGGCGCAACTGCTTATTTGAATGATCAATTTACTTTATCTGCTTCGGTAATCGATCTTGGTTTTATCCGATGGACGAACAACAACTTTAGTGTAGTAAGTCAAGATATTGAATTTGAATTTAGTGGGATAGATGTTGTTGAAGCTTATGTTCTTGGAGATACGAATACACCTGATCCATTTCAGGAACTGGCAGATTCAATTAGTGGATTTGCAAACTTTGATACAGTAAGAGGGGAGGCGTATTCTACGTCTTTGCCAACTAGAATCAATATTGGTGGTAAGTATGAGATAGGAAACCAACTTTATGTTACCGCGTTGATGACAGGTTCTTTCAATAGAGGAAGATATAGCCATGGTACATCCATTGGAGTTAACAAGAGAGTTAAGAATTGGTTAGGAGTTGGTCTTAATTGGTCTGCATTTAATCGTGACCCATTTAATCTTGGGGCTGGAATTTCGGCGAATTTAGGGCCATTCCAGATGTATATGCTTACCGATAACTTATTGGCATTTACAGGAGCGGCCATGTGGAGTGGACCAATCACGGATGAATCTGGAACAACTAGCCCTTCTATTCCGATCTACTCTTATCGTGAAAAAACGTACCATGTTCGTTTTGGTATGAACATGACTTTCGGTAAGAAAGAAAAGGATAGTGATAACGATGGTATACCAGATAAAAAAGATAGATGCCCCGATACATTTGGTTACGAAAGTTTTGAAGGGTGTCCTGACACAGACGATGATAATATTGCTGACCCAGATGATGCTTGTCCTTCTCAGCCTGGTACTTTAGCATTGAATGGATGTCCTGATACTGATTTAGACGGTATTATTGATGGAGAAGATGCTTGCCCTAATGAAGCTGGTTTATTAGAATTTGCAGGATGTCCTGATACAGATAAAGATAGTATTCCAGATAAAGAAGATAAATGTCCAGAAGTTGCTGGACCTAAGGAAAATAATGGTTGCCCATTTACTGAATTGGTGATGATTAATAGTGAAGCGGATTCGATTGCTAGAGCAAACTTGAATCAAGATCAACTATTTGTTTATCGTAATATTGATCCCCTACAGGATTTAGATTTCGTACTGAAAAATAGTGAGAAAGATATGGGAGATCAATTGGTGGTAATCCTATTGGACGAGGATGAAGCAATACGTTTAAAAACATTCCAAGACGATAATAATAAAACCCTTTATCATTATTTCTGTCCTAAAGTTCAAGCAATTGACGATGGTGGAAACATCGTTGGTACAGCGATAAAAGGTAAGGATGGTAAATATGTATTCACCAACTTAGATCCGAATAAACGTTATACATTCCTTGCAATTGGTGATGCTCAGCGAGTACCTCAGGATCTTAATATTATAATTGAGAACGAGGATCAGGTTATTGAGATTAAACCAGTTAAGGATGACGGAAATTATAAGCAGTTCCATTACCGACCACTATTAAGGGATGATGAGGTTAAACTTAATTTGATAGACGAGAGTGGTAAAGTAGTAATGACATCAATCATGGATGAGAAAGGAATGTTTATTTTCCAAAACTTAGACCCAGAGAAAACCTATCGTTTTAAACTAGAAGGTTCAGATCCAAGATTGAAAGATGAGGTTTCTGTAATGTATATGACTGACGATGGAATTGAGTTGATTGGAGCTGATATCCAGAATGACGGTACTTATTTGTACAGAAAACTTCAAAAGCCTGTTAATGAGGTCGAGGTGAAATTAGAAGGAGAGGAAAAGGAAGTTGTAGATGAAGCATTTGCTCACTTAGAATTCGAAAGTGCACTTACCGTTATTAAGCCACACTCGTTGCCAGACTTGAATAACCTAGCTAAGTTATTGATAAAGCACGACGATTGGAAGCTGCATATTACAGGTCACACCGATGATGTTGGAAATGACGAGGATAATATGAAGTTATCTGAAAGAAGAGCTAAAGCGGTGGAGTTATACCTTGCTCAAGAAGGTGTACCTGCAAGTAAATTAATTGTAGACTGGTTTGGTGAGACTCAACCAGTTGATTCAAATGACACTCCAGAAGGCCGTCAGAAGAACAGACGTGTGGAAATGAAGGTTGTTAAAACCGACTAATTTAGACATTTAGAAATTTTAAAAGGTCCTGTAATGTATTTCGTTGCAGGACTTTTTTTATATTCATGCAGTTAAACTTAATTCTCGGATGAACAAAGCCAACCTATTATACTATGCTACAGCTTTTGCAGGAGGTGGTGTTGTTTTAGCTTTTGAGCTTTTGAACTATAAAATAATAGCCCCTTACTTTGGTGCATCTATGTTTGTATGGGCCTCTATTATTGGAGCTAGCATGATTGGGCTTCTAATTGGCTATTTTGTTTCTTCAGTTATTATCGACAAGTATAGGGATGACCTTGCACGTTTAATTGGATTCATTACCCTTGTAGCTGGGCTTTATACTATTTTACAACCTTGGATTGGTCAAGCGATTTATTCTATGGTTAGCGGAATGTCGGTGCAAGCAGGAGCATTTTTAGGAACAACAATTTTGATTGTGCCATTTTTTGCATTACTCGGATTGATTTCTCCATTGGTTATCCAATTGGTAGGAAATAGTGATGAGGGAAGTGCGGGTAAAACGGCTGGTAATGTATATGCATTATCGACCTTGGGCGGTGTGATTTTTCTGTTAGTGACTGGAACACTATTACTTCCCGTACTTAATGTTATTCAGGTGACCTCGATTCTAGGAGGAATGCTGATTCTTCTATTTCTGTTATCATTAGTTTTTGGAATCCTTAAATTAACTCGAAAAGCCTAATGAAGAATTGGATTATACTTGCATTTTTGGAAGGGTTCTTCTTTTTGGCGCTAGAATTGGTAGGAGCGCAGTATTTACAAGTGAACTTCGGAAGTAGTTATTTTATGTGGATTGCAGTTTTATCCACGGTAATGCTATATTCATGTGGGGGGTATTTTCTGGGCTCATTTTTATTGAGGAAAGACGTTAAATTCCGTAATTGGTACGTAGTCATTAGCCTTGTTGTGATCCTTGTTTGGTTGACTGGACAAGCGAAAATTCATGAGCTTCTATTTGTGATTTTTCAAGGGCAGAGTGTTTTTCCTGCATTAATGTTACATACTTCTTTATTAACAGGATTACCTGTTTTACTAATTACTTCATATTCTCCTTTGATAATTTCAGTCGCTCAAAATGATTATTCAGAGAAAGGAGTAGCGTCTGGGAAGGTGTTTGTTTTCTCTACTTTAGGAGGAATTTTTTCCGTGTATCTACTGGCATTTGGAATGTTTCCCAATATAGAGACAACTAAGGTGCTTTACGCTTTGTTTGGAGTTGGGTTTGTTGTAGCAACCTTTGTGATATTTAAATTAGGGCAAACCAAACTCTTAATTGCGGTTATACCCGTGTTGGGGATTGCATTTATGCAATTCAAGAAGTTTCAGCAACCCGTAACAATGGGGAATAATACCAAAGTTATTCATCGAGAGAATGGGATTATGGGTGAAGTAGAAATTCGAGAAGAACATGGTAAGTATCGCTATCTCAATGTTAACAGAATGGTTCAGTCTGGAATTCGACTTGAGTCTGGTACTTCTGCTTTGAATTACCCTTATCGAATAGCAGCTTATACCTCTTCTTATCCAGTGGGCGGAAAAGTTTTGGTAGCGGGACTTGGGGGAGGAGTTCTTGTAAATCAATTGTTGGCCTTTGGCTTTAAAGTAGATGTGGTCGATTTTGATTCCAGATTACTTAAGGTTAGCAAGAAATATATGTCATTGGATCCTACCAAGTTTAATTTTATATGTGATGATATTAGGCATTACTTGCATACGACATCTGAGAAATATGATATTATCATATTAGACTTGAGTAAAGGTGAGTCTATTCCAACCAATGTTTATACTATAGAGGCTTTTGGTGAAATGGGCAAACATCTTAAAGAGAATGGTTCCATTTTTCTTAATTATTTTAGTCTTGGCAATGGTTTAGGGAACGATGGTTTGTTGGCTACTAGTCACACTTTGAAATCTGCAGGCTACTTTGTTGCGAAAATTAAAAAACCGAACGACGATTCGAACCCAGAAGAAATAATAGTCGCTTCTAAACGACCTGAAATTTTAGATTTAAAGAAGCCATTAAGAATTTCTGATAACTCAATGAACACGCTTGGATTCGTCAAACAAAATTATCTGAGTCCAATAGCAGAAATTAATCAAGGGATGATTCTAAAGGATAACGAGTCCAAGCTTGAGTTAATCCAACTTGAGGTAGTTAAGGATCTTAGGGAAAAGTCCCGTAATAATGAGCATTTAACTTTTTTTTCTAAGAAATAGGAGTAACGATATTATTTACATCTCTGTTAACCAGTTAATTAATTTAAATCATTTTCTCAAGGGTTACCTTTTGAGTCCAGAAAGTATTTAATCTAATACGGCTTTGATAGTTGTGATATTTCCACAAAAAATTGTATAATTGCTTATTGAGGTAGTAGAAAATATTGGTAAAATGAAAAAAATAGGTCTTTTTCTTAGTTTGTTTCTGTATGTTTTGTTTAACAGTTTTGGGTGTGACAGAACTTCGGTTGTTGTAACTAGTGCTACATTTGATGGTACAGAGTATACTTATACGGCCAACGTTTGTTTAGGTATTTCTCCAAACTGGGGCCCAACAGGTGGGATTACATTGAACGCGGACCAGAATATTACGGGTACATCGACGCCCACTATTACATCTAACTACAATTATTGTTCGGTGGATTTAACATTTAATGGGCAAGGATGTGCTTCAGCTGCGATGGGACAAGCTCCTGCAGGTGGTACGGTACAATCTGCATCTGTTACTGCCTCAGCTAGTACTGGTGGAGGTGATTTATCTTATAATCCATCAGGTTCTCCAGGTTGGCTTGCGCCAGAGGATATCAGAGGAGATTGTGCGGATTGTAATAACCCAGCACAATTATGTTGGACTGTAGTATTTACTACTGACGATCCTATTAGTACGATTCAGTTAGAAGGTGGAGAAAGTGGGACAGAGTGTCCTGATGAATTTGATAATACTATTCCAACAGTTGTAGTATGTATTCCCGCTGATTTGAGCAGCGTAGTAAATGGAGGTGCAACAACCACTGTTTGTGAAGGAGATCCCATAGATTTGAATTCGAATTGTACTACTTGTGTTACAAGTGGTGGAGGTAGAACAACATATTCATGGTCTGGACCTAATGGGTATTCAAGTACATCTGATAATCCAGGTTCATTTTCAGCAACAGCAAATTCTGGAGGAACTTATACCTTGTCAGGAGAAACGGCTGGTTGTCCAACGCAAACTACTTCAGTTACTGTAAATCTTAATCCATTACCGACTGGTGCTTTAGGTACACCGGCCTTGTACGATTGTAATTCGGTAGATGTTCCAATTTCATTTACTGGAGCAGGAGACTGGACTTTTACATATCAAATTGACGGTGTTGATCAGGCACCTATTACTACAGGTACAAACCCTTATATTCTGTCAGTTTCTACGGCAGGAACAATTACGTTAAATGCTACAGCAGGAGTTACCAATACAACTTGTGCTGGTGCAGGAAGTGTTTCAGGCTCTACGGACGCTTTTATTAGTGCTGTAAATTCATACGCTGGATCGGATTTTATGCCAGACCCTACTACAGACTATACAATTGATGCTACCGCTACAGCTGGAAATCCTGGAAATGATACTATCCTTACTCCAGTTCCTATTAGCAACGGTACAGACGAGAATGTTCCTGACGGTGGATCAGGATCAACTTCAATTTCGTTGTCTGGAATTACAAGTAATTGTCCCTTGGATGCTGCAAATATTCCTACCGATGCTATTTGTTTCAACTATTTACATACTAAGGCAAATAATGAATTAGGAGGTACAGTTTGTATTGGAGGTAATTGTGTTACTATCGGTGTTGGAGACCTTAAGAAAACTGGAGGGGGTGGAAGTGGAACCCGCTATTGCCTTCCTTATGGAGATGTTTTAAACTTGTTAGATGGGCAGTCTTGTTCTTCAACGATTACACTAACATTAACTGATAATGGCGGTTCTTCAAGTTCTGGTACAATTAAGAATTTTGAAGTGAACCTGCAAGATGCTGCGATTACTCCAAGACCTAACCCATCTTACTCATGGGCTGCAGCTTCAGGAGGAGCAGATGTATCATTTTTAAGTAGTACTACAATCGAAGATCCAGTGTTTAATGCTCCAGGAGGGACTGCTGCTGGTTGTTATGAACTTACTATTACAGATGGAGCAGGATGTACCAGTCTTGATCAAGTTTGTTTTAGTGCGCTTGTGTTAGAACTAGGGTTGATGCAATTTGATGCCGAGGTAACAGCACAAAACACGGTGAAATTGAATTGGGAATTTGATGAATTATTGAAAGATAAATCCTATTTCGTTGAACGATCCATGGACGGAATCAATTATGTAAACCTTTCTAGTGCTGTAATGCCGAATGAAACAGGGCAGTTTGAATACACTGATATAGATCCTTTATCTAAGGGTTACTATAGGTTACGTGAAGAAGATCCAACAGGGTTTAAGGATTACTCAATGGTTCGTTTTGTATCGTTGGATAAACATAATGAATTGAGCATTTTGAAAATTTTCCCTCAGCCAGTATCAAATAACAGTTCGGTGCATGTTTCAGTGCAAAGCGGAAAGGTACGTCAGGCGGTTATCAATGTTCTTGACCTGAACGGAAGGTTAATAGATTCTTTCAAAAGGGATTTAAATCAAGGAGTTACTACGTTGGACTTACCTTTTAAAAATGCTAAAGCAGGCTTGTATGCCCTTGAAATAACCACGATGGATAGAAAGATCGTCGCGAAGGTTAATAAAAACTAATAGGAGGCTCAATTTGGAGAGCATCAAATTATATAACGTTAAGAAAATTGCGTTGCTGATATTATTGGCAACGCTTTTTGTTTTTTGTAACGGGCAACGAACAGATTCTTACAGTAATCATATTTTGCCTGATTCTAATAAAACTATTTATAAATTAAGTTTGATTGATACAACAGGTGGAGTATCGAATCGAGATTTACATTTTGGTAAATATTCTGAAAATGGCTCTGAAATTTGGACGAGACTGTATGGTGGTGGAGCACATGAATATGCTGGAAAATTTCTGGAAATAAATAACCAATATTATGGTTTAGGGTATACTTTTAGTAAAGGTGCAGGTACCAACGATATTTTAGTTACAAGAGTAGATTCTTCAGGAGATTTAAGATCGTTGATCTGTGGCAATTCTGAAACTGATGAAGCAAAAGATCTTGTAGAATTGGCAAATGGTTCTTTATTTCTTCTTGGAACTACAGAGATTGCATTTGGTAATTTAGATGCCTTGTGTATAAAGTTAGACTCGAATCTGTTGCCATTGAGTTCTGTACATTTGGATATTGAAGGAGATCAAGAGTTGATTACGGTGCAAGAGACTAGTGTGGGTAGTAAGAAAGTGATTGCCGGTAAACATAGAATTGGTTCTACTTACGGAGATGATATGATAGTCGTGCTGCTTGATTCGTTGAATCAAATAGAATGGGCCAAAGTACTCAGAGATACAGGAGATCAAGAGGTTAATCAGGTGGTGTTGGATAGTCAGGATAATATTTACTTGTTGGGTTATACAAAAGAGCCTAACATAGCAGGACTGATTGTTAAAATGGACTTGTCAGGGAATCAAATTTGGTCTTATAAGTATAGTACTACTTTATCCAATAAATTTTTAAGAGGTAAAAGCTCTGGTCAGGAGATTATTGTTGGAGGAGTTTTAACTTCAATTACAGGATCTTATGATGACTTCTTTTTGCTTTCTATTGATTCTTTAGGTCGGGTTAATTGGAGTAAGCATTATGATTATTCCGATGATGAATATGTAACAGGTGTTCAGAAACAAGATTCTTCTATACTGGTTCATGGACCTAAAAAGACATCGCAAGGGTGGATGTATCAGATTTTGGAAGTAGATCTGAATGGAAGAGGTTGTAGGTCGAAAAATGTTACCGCAGCTAGAGATACAATTACTTTTTCAGACACCACGTATTCGACTGTATCTAAAAACTTCAGTTTAATACACGAGTTTGATAGTTTGTTTACCGAATATGTTGATACTTCGTATCAGATTGAGAAATGTTATATTACGAAGACGGGGCCGGATTCTACAGATACAACAGGAGCAATAAATGAAGGACTTCAAACGAATCATGTACAAATGAAGTTAACAGGGGACTTGTTGTCTGTTAGTAATACGAATTCAGATTCATTTGAGCTTGAATGTTTTGATTTACAAGGCAGACGACTTTGGAGCAGGGAGTTTGTAGGTTCACAAGTTCAGGTAGTTCTTCCTCAGTATATTCAAACTGGAGTTTTCGTGTTTAGGGTTACTACGAGAAAGGGGAGTTTTGTGCAGCGAATGCTTAAATTAACGTGATTAGTAACAAATAATCTTCAAAACTATTAACTTGCATTGATCAAAACGTAGTGACAATGTCAGAGAATCAATCAGTTCAGTCAATTTCGAGTAAAGGACTTTTTTGCATAGCAATATTGGAAGGAGCTTTTGTGATGGCATTGGAACTTATTGGTTTAAGGCTGTTAGCACCAACTTTTGGAGAATCTCTCGTACTCTGGACAATAGTTCTAACGACAGTAGTAAGTTCTTTGGCAGCAGGATATTTTCTTGGAGGACATTGGGCTTCCGTATTGAAAGAGGGAGTGTCAAAACGATTAGCTCTGGTAATGGTGCTTGTTACGATTTTTGTAGTAGTAATTCCATTGGAAGGATCAGTTGTACTTAACTCGTTTTTCATTAAGCCTTATGGTTTAGGAGTAGCACTCTCCGCTGCCACATTGTTGATTTTCCCTAATATTTTGTTCGGCAGTATACCTCCATTGGTTATTGAACTTTTATCAAGAAATTTAGGATTGAGTGCGGGAAATGTTTCTGGTAGAGTGTATGGATTATCAACACTTGGGGGAATAAGCGCCACCTTTTTATTTGGTTTTTTTCTGATTCCTTCATTCGGTCTTACGATTCCGTTGTTAGTTTGTTCATTGTTGTTTGGGATGGCTGCATTTGTAGTTCTAAAGAGTCGTTTCGATAAAACACTTTATGGGATTTTAGGGGTATTTGTAGTTTTATCAGGGCTTTCCATTTTTACCAGAGGTAGTTATCAGGAAAATGTGGTAAAATACCATTCTGAAGGGCTTCTTGGGCAAGTGATGGTTGCGGATGTTAAAAATCAGGTTTCGGGTAATGATGAACGCGTTTTATTCGTGAATAGAATTGGGCAAACTTGGATTGATAGGAACACCAATCAGTCAAGATGGAACTATACCAATTTTTTATATTCTGCTGCAAGTATCTATCCAAAAGGATCTAAGGTGCTATTGTTGGGACTTGGGGGAGGGACAGTGTCTGATGGCCTCAGTAAAAAACTTGGGTTTGATTTGGATGTGGTAGAGTTAGATGAACGAATTGGTCAAGTTGCAAGAGATTATTTTCAGTATAGTGGTCGGAAGATTGAAATTGATGATGCTCGGCATTATCTAAGAACCACAAGAAAAAAATATGATATTGTAATCTTTGATGTTTTTAGAGGGGAAGTAGCTCCTTCTTACCTGCTTACTAAAGAAGCTCTTGAACAACTAAAGGATAAAGTGAAGGAGGGAGGAATGGTCTTAATCAATTTCAATGGATTTGTTACCGGAGAAAAAGGATTAGCTGGGAGATCTGTATACAATACCTTACTAAGAGCAGGATATTTTGTTAATGTTGTTCCAACCACAGGTGATGAGGCTAGTCGTAATTGCTTGTACTTAGCTTCTACATCGCCATTAGAGATCGGTAAACCTAGAATTTATATGGGAGTTGATGGGGTTAATAAAAGTTCGTACGATTTTTTGATGTCTTCTGAACAGATCTCTTCGATTTACGATCAGCCACACTATATCCTTACCGACAATAAGCCAAATTTAGAATTGCTTAACTTGGGCGCAGCTCAACACTGGCGTGATGATTATCGAACATTTTTCCAAGAGCAAATTGGTGAAGATGTTGCTCCTCTTTTCAATTAGGCGATTTTCCGCTTAAATGAACTACATGTTGAAGTTAGGATTACTTTTAAGTTTTTTGTACTTCTTAGCTTTCTGATGTTTAGTTCCACATGCGGGTTTGGGACCACAGGAAGCAAGGAATAGTGATGCACTTAAAATAACCACACCTAAATAGATAATCGACTTTTTCATGACATTAAATTAGCTTAGAACCCTTAAGATAATTAAAGGTTTTTAATTTAACTATTTTTGGTTCAGTAAGTTAAGTAGATATTTCCCATATCCACTTTTTACTAAAGGTTCAGCTAATTCTTTTAATTGATCATCTGAAATAAACCCTTTACGCCAAGCAATCTCTTCAATACAGCCTACTTTTAGGCCTTGTCTTTCTTCAATAACTTGTACGAATTGACCTGCCTGCATTAGAGAAGAGAATGTTCCTGTATCCAACCATGCGGTGCCTCTTCCTAGAATACCTACCTTTAGTTTTCCCTGTGCAAGGTAAGTTTTATTAACGTCGGTAATTTCGTATTCTCCACGTGCACTTGGTTTTAATCCCTTCGCAATTTTAATGACATCATTATCGTAAAAGTATAAACCAGGTACAGCGTAGTTAGATTTTGGCTTTTCTGGTTTCTCTTCAATCGAAAGCGCGTTTAAATCTTTATCAAAATCAACAACTCCGTATCGTTCTGGGTCACTTACATGATAAGCAAATACAACCCCTCCCTCAGGATCATTGTTAGAAGTTAATAATTGTTCGATATCAGTTCCATAGAAGATGTTGTCTCCTAGAACCAGAGCTACTTTATCATCACCAATGAATTCTTCCCCAATAACGAAGGCTTGAGCTAATCCGTTAGGTACTTCCTGAACTTTATATTCGAAGTTGCATCCAAGTTTTTTCCCGTCTCCTAATAATCTTTGGAACAAACCAATGTCTTGAGGTGTAGATATAATTAGAATGTCTTTAATACCAGCTGTCATCAAGATAGAAAGCGGATAATAGATCATAGGTTTGTCATAAACTGGCATGAGTTGCTTACTTACTGCCAGTGTTAAAGGGTGTAATCTTGTACCAGAACCTCCAGCTAATATTATTCCTTTCATATCTTTTAGATGCTAGGTTAATTTCTATTATTAATGAACTCTTGGTTTTCTTTAAACCATTCATAAGTTCTTTTTAATCCCTCATTTATTCGAACTATTGGCTCATAGCCAAGTAGGGATTTGGCTTTTGATATATCGGCCAAACTATCCTTAATATCTCCAGCTCGCTTTTCAATAAACTCAGGTTCTATATCAGACTTAGCATAGTCTTTTAAAATGTTCAACATGTCAAGCAATACAGTTCTGTCACCAACAGCGGTGTTGTAAACTTGATTAACAGCCTTTTCGTTTTCACAAAATACAGCCTTCATGTTCATTTGAACAACATTATCTATGTAAGTAAAATCTCTGGTTTGCTGACCATCACCATGTATTTTTGGTGATTTATGATGCATGATAGCGTCAATGAATAAAGGAATCACAGCTGCATATGCTCCTTTCGGGTCCTGTTTAGGTCCAAATACATTAAAATATCTCAACCCGATACATTCCATACCATAGGTTTTACCAAATACGTCTGCATAAAGTTCATTTACATATTTAGTAATTGCATAAGGAGAAAGTGGTTTACCAATGTTTTCCTCAACTTTTGGCAATGCTTTACTATCTCCATAGGTCGATGAACTTGCCGCGTATATGAATCTTTTCACCTTTTGATCTCTAGCAGCTACAAGCATGTTTAGAAATCCATCGATGTTTGTTGAATTGGTATTAATTGGGTTTTCGATGCTTCTAGGAACTGAACCTAGCGCAGCTTGATGAAGGACAAAGTCAATTCCTGTACATGCTTTTTGGCAAGTGTCAATGTCACAAATATCTCCTTCTATTAACTCGAAATTGTCACGTTCAATGATGTTGGCTAGATTCTTTCTAAATCCAGTTGCAAAGTTATCTAAAGCAACTACTTTTCCCGCACCATGATTTACAAGGTATTCACAAATATTGGATCCAATAAACCCAGCCCCACCGGTTACCAGAAAACTGGTTTTTGAAATGTCTTTGTTATGAAAATTGATCAAACCGTTTTTTTCTAATATTAAACCTCCAAACTACCTTTTATCATATTGTTGCTCGTAGTAACCCTGATAATCTCCGCTCGTCACATCATCCAGCCACTCCTGATTATCTAAATACCACTGCACAGTTTTTCTAAAGCCTGTTTCTACAGTCTCTTGAGGTTCCCAATCCAGTTCGTTTTTTATTTTGGTTGCATCAATAGCATAACGTAGATCGTGTCCAGCTCTATCTTTTACAAAGGTAATTAATTCTTTAGAACTACCCGTTGGCTGACCAAGGGCATCATCTACAAGGTCACAAAGTTTATTTATTAGGTCAATGTTTTTCCATTCGTTATGACCTCCAATATTATAGGTTTCACCTAGTTTATTACTGTGAAATACTACATCAATAGCTCTGGCATGGTCTTCCACATATAACCAGTCTCGTACATTTTCACCTTTACCATATACAGGCAAGCTCTTTTTGTTACGAATATTATGAATAAACAGAGGGATCAGCTTTTCCGGGAATTGATTCGGACCGTAGTTGTTTGAGCAGTTAGATATTATTGTAGGTAAGCCATATGTATCGTGATATGCTCTTACAATGTGATCAGAACTTGCTTTTGAAGCTGAATAAGGTGAGTGCGGATCGTACGGGGTGGTTTCTGTAAACATTCCCGTGTCACCCAATGTTCCGTAAACTTCATCAGTAGAGATATGATAAAACAGTTTACCATCCATTTTGTCTCCCCAAATATGGCGAGAGGCATTAAGCAGGTTAGCGGTACCAATTACATTAGTCATAATAAATTCGTTCGGATTTGTAATCGAACGGTCTACATGAGATTCCGCAGCTAAATGGATTACTGCATCAAATTTGTGTTCATTAAAAACTTCAAAGATGTGAGTTTCATCTACTATGTCAGCCTTAATGAATGAGTAATTTGGCTTATCTTCTACGTCTATCAGGTTTTTTAGATTACCCGCGTACGTAAGTTTGTCAAGATTATAAATTTGGTAGTGCGGATATTTATTGACGAACAGTCGCACTACATGCGAACCAATAAATCCTGCCCCTCCTGTTATTAAAATTTTCATATCAAATTTTTAATCAAGTTTAAAATCTATCGCCTTAAGGTTCAATTGCCATTTCCAAGCACTTAATAGCGACTCTTCCAAAGTTCGTTCTGCTGTCCAACCTAAGATTGAGTTAGACTTTTGCGCATTTGCATATATAGCTTCAACATCTCCAGCTCGTTTTTCACCAATCTGGTAGTTTAATTTCATTTCAGTTGCTTTTTCAAAAGCATCGACAACTTCTTTTACTGAGTTACCATTTCCAGTTCCAATATTGAATATACTACATTTTTCGTTCTGTTTATTCCCTATATAATCCAATGCCTTGATATGGGCATTAGCAAGGTCAGAAACATGAATGTAGTCTCTAATGTTGGTTCCATCAGGAGTGTTATACGTATTACCGAAAATGGTTAGTTTTTCTCTAATGCCGATAGCAGTTTGTGTGATGAATGGCACAAGGTTATTTGGCTTACCTATTGGTAACTCTCCAATTTTTCCTGAACGATGGGCTCCTATTGGATTAAAGTATCTCAATAATGAAGCTTTTATTTTATCGTTTCCACATACGTTTTGAATAATTTCTTCACATATTATTTTGGTATGTCCGTATGGAGAAGCTGGAGGTTTTAATTCTGAATTTTCAGCAACCTGAATACCATTATCTGGGGTGCCATAGACTGTACAAGAAGAGGAAAAGACAAGATGCTTCACGTTAAACTCTTCCATTAGATTTAAGATGACGAGTAATGAATTCACATTATTCTGATAATAAGCAATAGGCTTCTCCATAGATTCGCCAACTGCTTTATATGCGGCAAAGTGAATCACTCCAGCGATATCAGAATTATCACTGAAAACCTTTTTTAAGCTGTCATAATCGCAGCAATCAAGATTGTGATTAATTGGTCTAAAACCTATTAGTTCCTCTAACCAATCTATTACTTCTGGAAATGAATTTGAATAATTGTCTACAATTATAGGATCGTAGCCGTGAGCAACAAGCTCTACAACGGTGTGAGAACCGATATAACCTGCGCCTCCAGTAACAATTATTTTTTTGCGACCCATTTCCTTTTACAATTTATTTACCTTAAGTAATAAACTCGAAATTACAAACTCCAGTAAGTAATACCGTCTTGTGGTAGACTTCTGTAAATTCCTTTCACGTCGATAAGTATTGGATTTGAGTTCATCAATCCTTTGAAGAAGTTGAAATCTAAATTTTGGTAGTCTTTGTGATTAACTGCTACAATTACAGCGTCATATGCTCCTGAAATTGCGTTTTCACTTAACTCAACACCATATTCTTCATGGACTTCTTCCTTATTTGCAAAAGGGTCAATTACGCTTACATTAACACCAAACTCTTTCAACTCACTGATTACATCTACTACCTTCGAATTACGAATGTCTTCCACATCTTCCTTGAACGTGATGCCCATTACTAAAACTTTCGAACTAGTGATTTCTTTACCCTCGCGAGCAAGTAATTGAACGGTAGATTTGGCAATGTAAGCGCCCATGCCATCATTTGTAGCACGTCCACTTAGTATTACTCTTGGATCATGCCCTAATTGTTTAGCTTTAAAAGTTAGGTAATATGGATCAACCCCAATACAATGTCCTCCAACTAAACCAGGGAAAAACTTCAAGAAATTCCATTTTGTACCAGCAGCTTCGAGAACTTCATAAGTATTGATGTCCAATTTGTTAAAGATCATTGAGAGCTCATTCATTAAGGCTATGTTTACATCTCTCTGAGTATTTTCAATGATTTTCGCTGCTTCGGCAACTTTAATAGAAGAAGCACGGTGGACTCCTGCTTCAATAATCATTTCATATACTTTCGCGATGTTCTCCAATGATTCGTCATCATTACCTGAAACAACCTTGGTTATTTTGGTAAGAGTGTGTTCTTTATCTCCTGGATTAATTCTTTCCGGTGAATAACCAATCTTAAAATCATCGTTAGAGAATGATAACCCGGATTCTTTTTCTAATACTGGAATACAATCATCTTCTGTACAACCTGGGTAGACTGTGGATTCAAAAACCACATAGTCTCCTTTTTTCAATACTTTACCTACAGTAGAAGATGCCGATAATAAAGGAGCAAGGTTAGGTAAGTTTTGTTCGTTGATAGGTGTAGGTACAGCTACTATAAAGAATTCAACATCACCAAGATCTTCCAGTTTTGAGGTAAACAAAATATCACAACCATCGAAATCTGCAGAGTCTAATTCACCACTTGGATCCACCGAGTTTTTCATCATCTCCACTCTTTTGTCGTTGATGTCGAATCCAACTACATGAGTTTTTTGTGCGAATTCCAATGCGATAGGTAACCCAACATACCCCAATCCAATAACCGCAATTTTTGCGTCTCCCGCTTTTATTTTATCGTATACCATAGTTGTATAATCTTAAGCGCACGAATGAAATCAACCAATTTTGGTTACTGAATCACCCTCAAGCTTGTATTTTTCATTATTACCAGTGCAGATGGCAATACCATCTGAGTTAAAATCTAATTTATTTCCATACTCACTTACCCAGCCAGTTTGTCTGGCAGGATTCCCCATGACCAGTGCATAATTAGCAATGTCTTTTGTTACAACTGAACCAGCACCAATAAACGCAAATTTTCCAATTGTATTTCCACATACTATGGTAGCATTGGCTCCAATCGTAGCCCCCTTTTGTACCAAGGTGTTTTTATACTCGCTCTTTCGATTCACTGCGCTCCGAGGATTCATCACATTAGTAAACACCATGGATGGCCCAAGAAATACATCATCTTCACAAACTACTCCTGTGTAGATAGATACATTGTTCTGAACTTTCACATTGTTGCCTAGAGTCACTTGATTAGCAATCATTACGTTTTGACCAATGTTGCAGTTTTTACCTAACGTACATTCTGGCATTAAATGACTAAAATGCCAAATTTTGGAATTTTTTCCAATCTGGCATCCCTCATCCAGTATAGCAGTTTCGTGTGCGAAATAATCGGTCATAGGTCAGCTATAAAGTTGATTACGGACGAATGAAATTTTCAAAGCTCTTGTGTTCCGACTTACGAAGTTCTTGGTCACTTAGAGATTTGAAATAATCGTAAGTAATACCAATCCCGTTGCTACGATTTGTTTTGGGCTCCCAGCCTAAAATTTCTTTTGCTTTAGTAATGTCTGGTTGACGTTGTAATGGATCGTTTTCGGGCAAAGGTTTATATATGATTTTTTGAGATGTACCAGTAAGCTTAATGATTTCTTCTGCAAAATCTTTTATAGTTATTTCATTAGGGTTACCAATATTCATTGGTAAATAATAATCACTCATTAATAGTCTGTAAATCCCGTCCATTAAATCTTCTACGTAACAAAACGATCTGGTTTGCGATCCATCTCCAAACACAGTTAAATCTTCACCACGTAAAGTTTGACCAATAAATGCAGGAATTACACGGCCATCGTTTAAACGCATTCTTGGTCCATACGTGTTGAAAATTCGCACAATTCTCGTTTCAAGATCATGATAACGATTATAGGCCATTGTTAAGGCTTCTTGAAATCTTTTAGCCTCATCATAAACGCCTCTTGGACCAATCGGGTTTACATTTCCATAATACTCTTCGTTTTGAGGGTGTACTAAGGGATCCCCATATACTTCTGATGTAGATGCTACCAGAATTCTTGCCTTTTTCACCTTGGCGAGTCCTAGTAAGTTGTGAGTTCCAAGGGATCCTACTTTCAGGGTTTGAATTGGGATTTTCAAGTAGTCAATGGGACTTGCAGGAGATGCAAAGTGAAGTATGTAATCAACTTCTCCGGGAACAAAAACGAATTTAGACACATCGTGATTGTAGAATTCGAATTGCTCTAGAGGAAAAAGATGCTGAATGTTCTTAAGGTCACCTGTAATTAGGTTATCCATACCTATCACTCTATACCCTTTATCAATGAACAAGTCGCATAAGTGTGAGCCTAAAAAACCAGCTGCTCCTGTTATTAGAATTCTTTTCACGGTTGATCGATCTTAATGTTGTAAAGATTAATTATTGTGGATTAATCCACTAAGGCTCTTCCTATGCTTGAATAGAAAAAACCTTCGTCTTTCATCCGGGACACCTCGAATAAGTTTCTTCCGTCAAAAATAACACTGTTATTCATGCTGGATTTCAATTTGTCAAATTGAGGGTTTCTGAACACAGACCATTCCGTACAAATAACAAGAGCATCTGCACCTTCAAGTATGTCGTACATGTTTTCACCATAGGTGATTTTATCTCCGATACGCTCTTTCACAAGGTGCATGGCTTCAGGATCATAACCATGAATGTTAGCACCAGCTTTCACTAATTCCTCAATGATGTACAAGGAAGGAGCCTCACGAATATCGTCCGTATTTGGTTTGAAAGATAACCCCCACATTGCTATTTTCTTTCCTTTTAAATCTCCATTAAAATATTTTTTAATTTTAGGAACAAGTATGGTCTTTTGAACCTCGTTAACTTCCATTACCGATTTAAGAATGCGGAAGTCATAATTATTGTCACTAGCTGATTTTTCCAATGCCTGAACATCTTTAGGAAAACAACTTCCTCCATATCCAATTCCAGGGAATAAGAATCTTTTTCCAATTCGATTATCAGTACCAATCCCTTTTCGAACTTCATCTACATCCGCACCTAATATTTCACATAGGTTAGCGATTTCGTTCATGAAAGTGATTTTTGTAGCAAGGAAGGAATTAGCCGCATACTTAGTTAGCTCTGCAGATTTTTCATCCATAAAAAGAATTGGATTTCCTTGACGAACAAAAGGCTTGTACAGGTTTTCCATGATTTTTCTTGCTCTAGCAGATTCAGTTCCAATCACTACACGATCAGGTTTCATGAAATCTTCAACGGCATATCCTTCTTTAAGGAATTCAGGGTTAGAAACAACATCGAACTCAACCGTTGCATTTTTAGCAACAGCGGCAGATACTTTTTCCGCCGTACCAACTGGTACCGTACTTTTATCTACTATTACCTTGTAGTCTTTGATGATTTTACCGAGCTGTTCAGCGACACCAAGGACAAAGCTTAAATCAGCAGCTCCGTCTCCACCTGGAGGCGTTGGTAACGCAAGAAAAATTAATTCACATTGTTCGACAGCCTCTTCAAGTGAAGTTGTGAAGGATAGTCGTCCTTGTTCTATGTTTCTTTCAAATAATACCTCTAGTCCAGGCTCATAAATCGGAATCTCCCCATTCCTCATCATCTGCACCTTTTTTTCATCAATATCAACACAGATAACATTGTTTCCAGTTTCAGCAAAACAAGTACCTGATACTAAGCCCACATATCCGGTTCCAACTACAGCAATATTCATTTATAATTTTTTAATAAAATTGGTTGGCAAATCTAATTTTTTAAACGCTAAAAAAGAAATGAATAGCCCTTTATATTGGGCGATATCCCGCTACAATACGGTCTTTTCCTTGAAAGTCTTTTAATATTTTAACTGAACTAAATCCATTCTCAACCAAAAGTTGACTGGTCTGAGTCCCTAATGCTTCATTAATTTCAAAATAAAGGGCTTTTGTAGTTTTGCAAGAAGTGCTTAGTCCGGTGATTTTTTTATAAAAAATTAATGGGTCGTTATCTGGGACGAAGAGAGCTAAATGTGGTTCAAAATCTGTTACATTGTTGTTCATGACTCTTGTTTCGGAATCTAAAACATAGGGTGGGTTACTTACTATTATGTCGAAGTCCGACACATTAATTGTTGTCAGAATATTTTGAAGCTCAAACTTTATATTAGCTTTAAGGTTGTTGGCATTTTTTCTGGCCATGTCAAGAGTGTCATTGTTAACGTCAAAAGCAGTGATTTGCCAATCTGGATTTTCCAATGCCAATGTACACGCTATGCATCCCGAACCGGTACCAATATCTAGGACTTTGGCATGTTTCGGAAATCTATCTTTTTCGGATAAAATTAAATGACAAAGTTCTTCTGTTTCGGAGCGTGGAATTAATGTGTTCGAATTGACAAAGAACTTTCGCTCATAGAACCATCCATATCCTAATATATATTGAATAGGTTCTGATTTTAATAATCGCTCAATTTGAATTTCTAGAATGTTTTTATCCCATGTTACGGAATTATCCAACATTATGTCTGTACGAGTGATTTTATGATCTTCGAGCAATAGTTCAGTTATAGACCGCGCTTCATGTTCATCATATAACTCTGAGAGGTTGGAAATAATATTATTAAACAGTTCCTTTGCATTCATGTCTCAAAGGT
>JAHDFW010000132.1 GCA_020627945.1 Cytophagales bacterium | reverse complement strand
ACTAAAACCTAACCTCAAGAATTATTAAGAAGTCGACCACAAAAAATTGCCTCGACCAAAAGAAATGTAAAATAAGGAATTACAATACCTAACCGATCAGACATTGGTAATGGGTTCTCATCCATTAGAATACTTTTGAAAATAAGTACGAAAACACCCATTTTCACAAAAACAGTAGCCAAGAAAGCATACCCTGCTTGATTTGGCAGTTGTTTCGCCACCAATTCGATTAAGATATAAACTATAATACTTGCAACCGAATGGAATATATATGTCCCCAACAAAGGGAATTCAGGGTCCTGTGAAAATATATTTGAATGAACAGAATATCCAATGGCAAAAAGTGCCAAAACAACTGCAACAAAAATTCCTATTCGCTTAACCATAAAAACTACTAATAAACTAGATTAAGTCTATTCTTCTTTTTTATTAGATCGATTTGAAAATCGCACCACTTCACTTATCACCAAATACATGGCTAAAAACACGGATGCTAATGTTATTATTTTAGTGTAAAGCGCATCGTCATTAGGATACTTGCCGTCAAGCCATTTTCCTAATTCACTGCCCGCCCAAATGATTAGGCCCATTTGGATGGCTACCCCCGAAAAACGAAGGTATACTCTAGACTGTGGCTGCTTCTTTTTTGGCTGGTTCTCCAAGTTTAATATCTTTTATTACAGCTCCCATTTTACAAGAACCATTAAATACAGCTCCTTCCTCTATGTTAAGTTTACCCGTTACGATATCGCCATTTATAACAGCACTTTGACGAAGTGTTAAAAGTCCTTGAACTTCTATAGACCCTTTTATCTCACCAGAAACATCTGCATTTTGAGCAAGTACATTACCTACTACTACTGCAGAATCTCCAAATGAAGCTTTAGATTTGGTTTTAATATCGCCATCAACCTTCCCTTCAATTCTTACATTCCCAAACGATTCGATATTACCAACGATCGTAGTTCCTTTACCAATTATGTTGCTGGAGTTACTCAACTCCTCTTGCATCTTCTTGGATTCTTTGTTCGGACTAAACATAACGCTTTCTTTAATCTTAATTTCTTTAAAACACCTTTAGCATTATAACAATGCTCCCCTTCTTTTTATTGCTAGTAGTTCAAATAATTTAACGGATCAATTGGTTCTCCATTGTGCCACAATTCAAAATGTAAATGTGGGCCAGAAGTTAATTCTCCAGAATTTCCAACAATCGCAATTATTTCCCCCGCTTCTACAAAACTACCAACTTTTTTTAATATTACCGCATTGTGCTTGTATACGGACATTAAATTATTCTTATGCTGCACCATAATAACATGCCCTGAATCCTCTGTCCAAGACGATAATATCACAGTGCCGGATGCTGTACTTTTTACGGGCTCATCAATCTTAGAGACTATATCTACTGCATAATGATCCGTCTGAGGTTCAAACTTTTGGGTGATTACTCCATCCACAGGCTTGAACAAAAACATATCTATTAAAGCTTGTTCTTTCGCTGTGGTAAAAGCTAAATCGTAATCTTTTTCCTCAAATTCTCTACGAATAGCAGAATCCACTGGCGGTTTATAATCGAGATTTACTTCCGCTGGATCTATATGCGTTTCAGAACTGGTGTCCGAAATATCCATTGCATCACCACCGCTTAACATGGTATGAAAACTTTGAATTAAAATATCTCTCTGCTCCAATTCAAATGCTAAAGAATCTACTCTTTTGTTGATGTACTTTAGTTGTTTTCGATTTTCTCGTTGAGCATAACGCGGATCCATCCATTTACCCAACACCGTGTTAAACATTAGTAAGGCAATCCCAAAAATGACCATAAAGATAATAGCAGCAAGTACTATTAATCGTGCATAAGTAAAGTTATAAGCACTTTTCTCTGCAAAATCTTCTTCGTTACGGATGATTAATAAATAACGGCTCGTGAGCCATCCTGTTATGGTTTTACGCTGCTTCAACCCTTTCGTTTAGAATTTAAACACGTAAATTTAGCATGACTTACGGCATTTTTGCAAATAATGTGCATTTTTGCAAAATAATTTAGGGAATAAACGAGTTATATAGCCGTTGAAAAACCAAGGAAAAAATATCCGTTTCACATTACTATTAGGGGTAAGTGTTTTACTTTTAGCTTGTTCACAGCAAAAGAAAACGTTTACAAGCCTCTTATGGCACAACACTAATGCCCGCTACAATAGTTACTTCATTGCTAAAGAAAAAGTGATTGAAGCTGAAAACACTTTGTATGAAGCAAGAAAAGACAACTTCAACCGAGTATTAAAAGTTTATGACCCACTAGAAGAAGGTAAAGTTGGATCTGTAAAGACCGTACTGGATGAAGCTTATAAAAAAGCATCGTTGCCAATCCAGTACCATAAAAACAGTAAGTGGGTAGACAATTGCTACATATTAATTGGTAAAACGAACTTCTATCAAATGGAGTTTGAAAAAGCAATTATTGCTTTCAAATATGTTAATACTATTTCAGACGACGAACAAGATAAAGCGGAAGCGCTAGTTTGGCTGGCAAGAAGTTTTACGGCTACCGATCAAGTGGAGTTTGCCATGGGTGTGCTTAACCATATTCGCAAAATAGAACTGAATAAAAAGAACACCGAGCTGCTAGCATTGGCAGAATGTGAGCTCTATCAAAAACTAGACTATCAAAAGCCGTTTGCTAAAAACATAAAAATTGCTGCTGAAAACGCTACTAATAAACGAAATAAATCTCGTTCGCATTTTATAGCAGGACAGGTCTTCCAAGAAATGGGAATGGACGATGAGGCTTATTATCATTACAAAAAATGCCTTTCAACGAACCCGCCATATGAATTGGAGTTTTATAGTAAACTAAATATGGCCCAAGTAACGAGTATTGGTAGTAATACTGAAATCAAGAAAGTTAAAAAGTATTTCAAAAAACTACTAAGAGATTCAAAAAACGAAGATTATAAGGATAAGATTTACTACGAGATGGCAAAGTTTGAGCTTAAGCAAAATAATATTATGCCAGCGGTAGGTTACTTAAATGAGTCCGTAAAAAACACTACAACAAACCAAAATCAAAGAGCTTATTCGTACTTACTCCTTGGTAAAATTCATTACGAAGAAATGCAAAAGTATCGTAGAGCTGCTGCTTATTACGATTCTACTATGATGTTCTTAACCAAAGACGAACCTGATTATGAAGCTATTAAAAAACGAACCAATATCTTAAAAGATTTTGTAACTCAGTTAGGAATAATCGAACAAGAGGACAGTCTTCAAGTATTGGCTAAAATGGACACCACAGAGCTTATTGACCTGTTGAACTTCAATATAAAAAAGGAGATTGAAGAAGAAAAACGTCTTAAGCAATTGGAGGAAGAAAAGAAAAGGAAAAAAGAGGAAGCTGAGGCGAAAAAGAATGCTGCTAACAATGCACTTAATGGTCCTAACGCCTGGTATTTTTACAACGCTGGATCAAAAGCCAAAGGTGCAACAGAGTTCTTACAAAAATGGGGAGAACGGGCATTGGAGGATGATTGGAGAAGGTCAAATAAGGAAGAGCTACTCATAGATGAAAGTGAAACCACCGAAAATCAGCAAGCAAGTGCAGATTCAACTAGCAACAATACTCCAGAAGATGCGGCAGCTGCTGAGGAACAAGAAATCAAAAAACGTAGAGATGCTATAATTAAAACGATTCCTTTTAGTGAACCTCAACTAGTAGCCTCTAACAAGAAAATTGAAGATGCATTAAGCAAGTTAGGAAACATTTACCATCTAAAATTAGAAGAGCTTGAAAGCGCAGATAAGACATACGTAGAACTTCTTGAAAGATTCCCGAATCACAAAAAGAAGATTGAGGTTTACTACATCCTGTTCTTAATCAACTCAGAAATAAACCCAGCTAAAGCAGAAGAATACAAAAACCTTATTTTATCTAGGTTTCCTGAATCACTCTATGCTAAGTTAGTTTTAGACCCTGATTATCTAACTAAAAACTGGCAGTTAAATAAACAAGCAGAATTGCTTTATGACAAGGCCTATAAAATGTATGAAGCTGGGGATTATAGAGCTTCCGTTGCACAGTGTGATGAGATCAATGTGGAATACCCAGAGAATTATATAAAGGATAAAATTGCCTTACTGAAAATTCTAAATAGCAGTAAAATCAATGGAATCGTAGCCTATAAAGGTGAATTGGAAGCCTATATTAAAAAGTACAAATCAAGTCCGTTAAAGGTTACCGCAAAAGAATATCTTGCTCAATGCAACGCTTATATTGAGCGTGAAATTAACGGAGGAAATACTGGTAATTCTGGAGAAGTCGTTCAAATTTATGATGATAACGTAGATGGAGAACAATTCTTTGTAATTGTATTACCACAAGACCAAGGGTTAGTTATGAACGACATTTTGGTTAATATGTCAGACTTCCATAAAACGAGTTCCAAATACGAAGAACTTTCGGTTAAGCACATGCTATTCAATGCTGAGCAATTTTTGATTGTGGTAAGAACAATAAAGGACAATAAAGCTGGTTTAGCTTATCGAGACAAAATTGACGTTGCCAAAATCATTGAAACGGATAAAATTGAGTTCGAATCCTTCGTTATCACTCCTGATAACTTTTCTAAACTGTACAAAACAAAAGCACTTAAGGAATACTCTTCTTTCTTTAAAAATAACTACTTTTAGGGCGAAATTGTGAATCAAGAAAATCAAGATTGATACTTACCCCAATTTTGATTGAATTCCCAATTAACTAAACAAGAAGAGTAAGGAAGGAATGTCTAAGTGGATCAATAGGTTAATTGTGCTCTTATGGGCAGGTTTTATCATTGGGGGCTGTAGTTTCACTGCGCTAATTTTCATGGTAAGAAATAATAGTTTTGACTATTTTGGAGGCTTACCAGGAATTGAATTTATTGAAGACCCAAATACTGAGTTAGCATCAGAACTTTATTCTGCCGACGGTGTTATTTTGGGCAAATACTTTCGAAAAAACAGAACTAACGTCGAATACGAAGACCTTGGAGATAATCTTATAAATACGTTAAAAGCTACCGAAGACATCCGTTTTGAAGATCATAGCGGAATTGATTTGAGAGCAATGCTTCGTGTATTCAAAGGGATCGTTTCTGGAAACCTAAGCGGCGGCGGTAGTACTATTACTCAACAGCTTGCAAAAAACATTTTCCGTATGAGAGCGGCCTCAGAATATAGAGGTCCAGCGTACGATAACAAGTTGATGCGTAAAGTAACCATCAAAGTTAAAGAATGGATTATTGCTGCAAGACTTGAACGCTCTTACACCAAAAGAGAAATAATGACGATGTATTTTAACACCGTCGAATTTAGCCGTCAAGCATTTGGAATTAAAGTAAGTAGTAAAGCCTTTTTTGGAACTGCCCCAGCTGATCTTGAACTAGAAGAATCTGCCGTATTAGTTGGAATGCTTAAAGCTCCGGGTGATAATGATCCTATCGTTCATCCAGAGGCATCTAAAATTAGAAGAAATGTAGTACTATCTCAGCTTTACAAATACGACTTTATCACGGAGGAGCAAAAAGACTCATTGCAGGCTCTACCATTAGACATGACTAGATATGGTGTAGAAAACCATGTAGGAGGGGTCGCTCCATACTTCCGTACTGAAGTTAGAAATCAATTAATGAGATGGTGTAAAAAGAATGGATATGACCTATTCTCAGATGGTTTAAAAATCTATACTACCATTGATACCAAACTTCAGGTTAAAGCAGAAGATGCGGTCAAAAAACATATGAAAATTCTTCAAAAACGTTTCTGGGAACATTGGGACGGTAAAGAACCTTGGAGAGATGAAGACGGGAATCTAATGGAAGATACTCCAATGAGAGCCATGAAAAGAACAGGTACTTACAAAAAGCTTAAAGCAAGATTTGGTGACAATCAGGACTCGATTAATTATTATATCAATATTAAGAAACCAATGACGTTGTTCAGTTGGAATGGAGATTTTGATAGCACCTGTAGTTCGTTGGACTCAGTTAAGTACTACATGCACTTTCTACATACAGGGATGGCAGCAATGGATCCTACCAATGGTCACCTTAAAGCTTGGGTTGGAGGAATTAACTACAAATATTTCCAATATGACCATGTTAACACTGGTACTCGTCAGCCAGGATCTACGTTTAAGCCTTTTATTTATTTGGCGGCTATTGATAATGGGATGTCTCCATGCGACAGTATTCTTGACGACATTGTAACATTTACGGTAGATGTAGAAAAAGATGGAGAAATTGTTCCTGAAGCATGGGCTCCTCAAAACTTTGATAAAGTGTATACACAACGAAATTACACTTTACGTCATGGATTAGCAGAATCAAAAAATGTGATCGCAGCTAAAATCATGCAAAGAATTGGTGAGGGTACAGCTGTTTCTTATGCTCGAAAATTAGGATTAACAACTGAATTACCAGCAGTTCCTGCCCTATGTCTTGGTACTGGAGAAGCTCGACTTGTTGAAATGATTTCTGCATACAGTACTTTTGTTAATAACGGGTTCCATAACTCCCCTATTTTTATTACCAAAATTGAAGACAAAAATGGTAATGTAGTGGCATCCTATAAGAATTTCCCTAAACAGGTCATCTCAAAAGAATCTGCTCAAACCATGTTGTACATGCTCCAAGGTGCCACTTCTTGGGAATATAAAGATCCTAAGAGCAATCAAGGTACAGGTACTGCGATCAGATTGAGAACTGGAAACATGCATGAATTGGGTGGAGAAAGATGGGAATTCAGAAATGAAATTGGAGCAAAAACAGGAACTACCAGTAACAACTCAGATGGTTGGTTCATGGGGGTTACCAATAACTTAGTTGTTGGCGTATGGGTAGGTGCAGATAACCGAAACGTACACTTTAAAACGGGTAAATACG
The DNA here is from genome assembly GCA_020627945.1 of Cytophagales bacterium. Taxonomy (GTDB): domain Bacteria; phylum Bacteroidota; class Bacteroidia; order Cytophagales; family JAHDFW01; genus JAHDFW01. The sequence continues at coordinate 4,898 of JAHDFW010000132.1, read as the reverse complement.
GACAAGGATCAAGAATGGCAATGCCTATCTTTGGGCATTTCATGAAAGAAGTTTATGCCGATACCACAAATGGTATTGATCCTGTAAACTTCCCTGAAGAAGTAAAACTGGTTGGTGAAAAAGCATGTAAGGGAGGAAAGAAACTAGCTTCTGACTCCACTGAAGTTGAAGAACCTGTTCTACTAAATGAAGAAGAGGAGGATACTGGAGAGGGAGATATTTAACCGCGCGAATAATCTAAAGTTCAACGCAAAAAATAATTCCTTGCTATCGAATAATAGTTCTTATTACCATTTAATTTATTCACTATTAATTTTGACATTGAAGAGTAATAATTAACCTCAGGTGGGAGCATCCTAAACTTGACATTATTATTCCAAACATTTTAACTAGTTTTGAGAACATAGTATTGTTTCAAAACTTGTACTTAGATATATTGGAGGTATGACTAAAAGAGCCAAATTACTTATTAAATTAGTATGGATCGGATTCATATTCGGAACCGTAAGTTTTATAATTCTATTCTTCTCCGTAAAATATGACGTGAATGGATACTTTGGTGACATGCCAGGAATTGAATTCGTTGAAAACCCATCTACAGAACTATCCTCTACTCTCTATACCGCTGATGGAGAGACATTAGGTAAATATTACCGCGAAAATAGAACTAACGTAGACTATGACGAAATTTCCCCCTATGTAATAAACGGCCTTATCTCTACAGAAGATGAACGTTTTAATTCACATTCAGGAATTGATTTACGATCGTTGGGACGTGTGGTATTTGGAATGCTAACACTAAGTCCAAAAGGCGGAGGAAGTACTATTTCACAGCAGTTGGCAAAAAACATATTTCAACTTAGAGAAGACGATAAATACAAGGGCCCAGCATACCAGAGCAAATTAGCGTGGCCAACAAGGAAAATTAAAGAGTGGATCATGTCCACGAAACTTGAAAGAACCTATACCAAAGAAGAAATTATCTCACTTTATTTGAACACAGTAACCTATGGTAACAACACATTTGGAATTCGTAATGCCTCTCAAACATATTTTGGAGTTCACCCATATGAACTAAAAATTGAAGAAGCCGCTGTTCTGGTTGGAGTGCTTAAAGGAAATTCAGTTTATGACCCTAAACGTAAACCAGAAAAATCCAAGGCTAGAAGAAATACAGTGTTGATGAAAATGCAACAGGCGGGCCATATTACTATGGAAGAAAAAGACTCACTTCAATCATTACCACTTACCTTGAATTTCGAAGTTGAGAATCACATTAATGGATTAGCACCATATTTTAGAGCTCAGGTTAAAAAAGAATTGAGTAGATGGTGCAAACTAAATAGTTACGATCTTTATGGTGATGGCTTGAAAATCTATACTTCAATTGATGCCAACCTTCAAAGTAAGGCAGAAGATGCAGTAAATAAACATATGCGAATTCTTCAAAAGAAATTTTTTGAACACTGGAAAGGAAGAAACCCCTGGACTACGGAAGCAGGAAGTGAAAACAAAAAATTCTTTCAAAATAGAGTAAAGAGAACACCCATTTACCGTTCGCTTAAGAAAAGGTACAAAACAAAGCCTGACTCAATAGATTACTTTATGAATCTTAAGAAAAAGATGACGGTACTCGATTGGGACGGACCTAAAGACACCGTTATGAGCAGAATAGACTCCATCGGTCACTACCTTAAGTTTTTGCATGTAGGAATGTCTTCTATCGATCCTGAAACAGGTCAAATTAAAGCTTGGGTTGGGGGAATCAACTTTAAATATTTCAAGAAGGACCATGTAAACGGAAGTATGAATCAGGCTGGCTCTACCTTTAAGCCTTTCCTTTATCTAGCTGCATTGGACCACAAAAACATGTCACCTTGCGATAGTGTGTTGGACGAAGTCGTTATGATCCCAACAGGAGATGGGAAATTCTGGAGTCCTCCTAACTATAGCAAGAAAAACAGTCATAAGAACTATACACTTAGACAAGGTCTTGCTGAATCTAAAAACGTGATAGCTGGTAAGGTAATGAGTTACATTGGAGCAGACATGCTAATTGACTATGCCCGAAGATGTGGAATTAAGTCTAAATTAGATGCGGTACCTTCTTTATGTCTAGGTACTAGCGATGTAAACGTTTTGGAGATGACAAGTTCTTACAGCACCTTTGTTAACAAAGGATGGAGAATTTCACCTACATTAATAACTCGTATTGAAGATAAAGATGGCAACCTATTAGCAGAGTTTAAACCTTCTAAAAAGAAAACCGTTTCGACCAGTTCAGCACAAAAAATGTGCTACATGCTACAAGGAGCTACCTCAAGAGAGTATAAAAATGAGAAAGGATGGCCTACAGGTACAGCAATGCGATTAAGAGGCAAAAACGCTCCTGAACTAGGAGGAGATACTTGGGGATTTACAAATGAAATTGGAGGCAAAACGGGTACAACAAACAACGCTGCAGATGGATGGTTTATGGGAATCACTCCTAATTTGGTAACGGGAGTATGGGTTGGAGCTGATTATGACATCATTCATTTTAGAGGAGGATCATTAGCTCAAGGTTCTCGATTAGCTATGCCCATTTTTGGACATTATATGAAAGAAGTTTATGCTGACAGTACTTCTGGGATTGACCCAATACCTTTCCCGATTGAAGTTAGAGAAGTGGGTGTAAAATATTGTGCTAAAGTAGATAGTCTGGTACCATTGGACTCTACACAAGTTGAAGAACCCATTCTATTTAATGACGACCAAGATCAAGACGGGATTTAGTAGAACTTTTGTTTTCAAGATTACGTTTTTTGTATCTTCGTTTAGAGATACGAATTAACCGCAATGTCTAAACAGGATCTTCAAGAAAAATTAAGGCTACTTCCAAATGAACCTGGTATTTACAAATACTTTAATGATCTTGGTGAAATCCTGTACGTAGGCAAAGCCAAAAACATAAAAAAAAGAGTTGCCAGTTATTTCAACAAGGACACTTCATTAAACCGAAAGACTAAAAATCTTGTTCGCCAAATTCATGATATACAGTACACCACTGTGGAAAATGAAACGGACGCGTTGTTGTTAGAGAATAATCTAATCAAACAATTAAAACCTAAGTACAACATCTTGTTAAAGGATGGTAAGAGCTATCCTTTCATTTGTGTACTAGACGAACGCTTTCCAAGAATCATAAGTACTCGAAACAAAAATCATAAAGGCATTTATTACGGTCCATATCCAAATGTGCAAACCGTTAACACCCTTATTGAAATGTTGCATAACATTTACCCTTTACGTACGTGCAACTTCGATTTAAGTGAAACTAATATCACTAATGGTAAATTTAAGGCGTGCCTTGAATTTCAAATTGGGAATTGCAATGCTCCCTGTATTGATAACGAAACAGAAGAAAATTATACACATTATATAGAAGCTAGTAGAAACATTCTGGAAGGTAAACTTCATTCCACTAAACAATATTTAAAAAAGGAAATGGAGTTTTTTGCAGCCAACTATGAATTCGAAAAGGCTGAAATGATAAAACGTAAACTCTTAAGCTTAGACAATTATCAAAGTCGTTCTACTATAATTAGCACTACAATTAAAAGCTTAAGTGCTATCACAATCAAAACTGTTAACGGTATTAGTGCTTTAAATCACCTTGAGATACTTAATGGGATGATTGTTTCAACAAAAACATTAGAAGCTAAAGTTAAGCTTGAGGAAAGCGAAGAAGACATAATTAATAGATATATCCTTACATTAGAAAATGCAGCGTTTGAAAAAACGTTTATCACTAATATCCAATTACCAACCTTAGAAGATTTAATAAAAGTTGAATACCCACAGCGTGGAGAAAAGCATAAATTAATTCAACTTTCGATTAAAAACTGTCTAACCTTTATTAAAGAAAAAGAGCAACAGTCTCAGGCTCGAAATCGAAAGAGTTCAGGTCTTACAATTCTTGAACAAGCAAAAAAAGATCTAAGTCTTCACGAAATACCAGTACATATAGAGTGCTTTGACAACTCCAATATCCAAGGAACCAACCCAGTTGCTTCAATGGTTTGTTTTAAGAATAGTATTCCATCTAAAAAAGACTATCGACACTACAATATTAAGACGGTTATTGGTCCAGATGATTTTAGTTCTATGAAGGAAGTAGTTTATAGACGTTATAAGCGACTTTTAGAAGAAAAACAACCTCTTCCACAACTCGTAGTAATTGACGGTGGTAAGGGGCAATTAAGTAGTGCCATGGAGTCCATTACGGAATTAGGATTAAAGGGAAAGATAGTTGTAATTTCTATTGCCAAGAAACTTGAAGAGATCTATTATCCTGGTGATGAATTTCCTATTTACATTAGTAAAAAGTCTACAACACTTAAACTCATTCAACGGTTAAGAGACGAGGCCCATCGTTTTGCAATTACTTTTCATCGTAACCAGCGGTCCAAAAGAGTTCTTTCTTTGGAAATGGAAAACATTCCAGGGATTGGTGAAAAAACAATTCAGTCTTTATTAAGCAAATATAAATCGTTTGCAAACATTGCTAAAACACCAGTTAATGAACTAGAAAGTATGATAGGCAAGAGTAAAACTCAAAAATTACTTGAATACTTGAACTCCAATTCTTAATTTCTACAACCAAGCTTAATAAAGCATCAAAAATTGACGCATAAAAAAAGGGAACCTAAAAGGTTCCCTTAATATTTAACAAGATTAATTATGCGATTTTACTAGAACTCCCACATGTGGTGCTCTAATTCGAATAACTCAAACATTTTTCTTTGAGATCCGATAATACCTAATTCTGGACTTCCTTCGATATCTTCAATATACAAGTTATCTGGGTTATCAACTTTTCTGATAAAAGAAGAGAATAATCTCAAATCAAATGCATC
>JAHDFW010000131.1 GCA_020627945.1 Cytophagales bacterium | reverse complement strand
AAAATTCGATTTTCTAAACTTACGAATTCCTGAATTTCACCTCCTTTGTTTTTCAACTCTCTTAAAGAGGTTATTGTCTTCTCTAAGGATGCTTTCTTAGCTTGAAGTTCCTTATACTCATTAGTCTTATCCGTTTTCGTAATGTTCTTGCTTTGAACTGTTCCTATTTTAGTCAAAACTAAGTACAATGAATCAAAATTTTCTGGAGGAACACCAATTACTAAATTAAGATTTCGATAACCTACATTCCCTCTTTTCTGTTCGTATTGGATCAGTGCGTTATATCCTTTGATTTGACTTCTAACTTGCTTTTCATCCTTTTCGTATTGAGTAGATTTAGAATTGATATCCGCTACTTTTTCGTACTTCTGATCAGTTTTGACAGATGGTACGCTAGATTGCTGAGCACCTCCTTTCTTGTATTTAACCGAAGCGTAATTACGCAGTGTTGCATATCTTGGCGAACTATCCATTGAGATGCTAAAATCATCATGATCACCTTCCGGATAATTTAAGTATCCATATACAAGCCTAAAGACAAATAGTACTACAAAACTGGCTGCCATAAACAGTACTATTTTCTTAAATCTACGCTTTATCTGAGTTTTCATCTTTTTGTGTTGTTAAGGGTGAATTTTTATTGCTTTCGCAAAATACAGAATGTGTTGATCAAATCACAACATGTTATCTATACCAATTAGTAAATTAGGTATTTGACTTAGTAAAATGAAAATTTACACTGTACTATGCCTGCGATAACAGCATTTTATAAATTTCATTAGCTAAATCCTGTCCTTCTATACCTACAAAATCATCCCAATCCCCAGCAGGCATGAACCATATAGTCAAGTCCGTCAAAGCCGCTTTATCACCATTTCCCAAACGTTCTATCGCTTCACCCAATGCCTTACTAAAGTCTTCTGCAGAAAGAAAGTCATTGGACCAACCGCCCGTGAAGTTCTTAGATAGTTCGTGTGCTAGTTGGAGTTTGGAGGTTAGTTGATTAATCTTATTCAAAATAATCTGCTTAAGGATCTACTTTAATAAAATGAGAATATGTAAGGTCTGAATTGTATGTCCAAAGCTTTTTATTACTTAATTTTTGTATCGTTGCGACGCTTTCAATTGTTTGACCTGGACCTCTAAAATCGATACTCATATACAACTGCTGATCGTCATTTCTAAATTCCCAAGTCAAATCAGCTATGGTATCAGTTCTGCGCAGTATAAGATAGCCATTTCCTCCTTCCAAATAGGTCATACGTAAGCTTCTTTCCTGCTCAGTTGGGTCATAAGGAGTTCCGTTTGAATTTTGCCATTCGTCAACTTCCCAAGTTCCTATAATTCGCTTTTGAATACTGGAAAAAGTAAGTAGCGGTCCCTTTTCATATTTAGAACAAGATACCATTAAGACTACAATTCCAGGAACTAACCATTTACCTAAATTTCTTAAATTCATATGCTGCATTTTATATTGTTTAAAGTTAAATTACTATACTCCGTAGCTATATTTCCTTAAATGATCTTGCCAAAGAAATTGTAGCAAAATATGCTCTTATAGCATGATCCTGCTGTTCTTTATCGCTCCAACCACGACTTGATAATTCTCGTCTTATTTTTTCCTCTAAAACGTCTTTAACAGACCAGTAACTTACAAATTCTATAACCTCCATCGAAACTCTATTTGCCAAATAAATTAATACTCGATCCACGTAAAACAGTCTAATCAGATATCCAACAAGCACAGGTTGAGCAACCCACAATATCAACCATCCCCACATTCCCGTATTGATGTTATTTATTTTGAAGCCTAGATCCAGTTTTGCATTAATAAAATCTACAAACATGAAATTTTCCTGAAATTCTAACGACAGAATAATATATTCAGAAAATTCGCTGAAGAACACTGTAGCTATAGAAATTACGTAAGTGGCCCAAGTAGTATAATCGAAATTAAATACTTGAGTTAGTTTTATTAATTTAACAAAGAGGAAACTGAGTAACAATGCCCATAACAATTCATGAAGAATTAATGCGTGTGTTAAACTTCTAATTATTGTACCAGATAATACTCCGCCCATCGCTGAAACTATTATTATACCAAACCAAAACAGCGAAGTGATTCGTTTTTTTATTCGCGGAGGATCAGGTAAACTCTCAGGCAAGACATAATCCTCCATATTTTCTTCTCGAGTTAAAGAATTATGAAGTTCATTAATCGTTTCTGTTTCTAATTCACGTTCAAGTACTTTAAAGGCATAAATAAAAAGTCGTAAAAATTTCGAATTTCTTCCATTATCCCATATTCCTCGAGTTGATTTACTAAGAACTGATAATTGTCCATCTTTATAAATAATGGATAATTGATGGGTATGTGGCCCTAAATCTTCATTGTATGTAGATGCATTACATTGCTCAAAGTCTCTATATTTAAGTTCCCAACCAAGTTCATTAATTACTCTAGTAGCTATTTCTATCGCTACAACTCGACTAAGGTTCGTTTTAAATTCATCCTGAAACTTTGGATCCAGGCCAAGTGAACTCTTTTTCTTGAGTGATTTTTCGAATTCCTTAAATTCTTTTCGCATTAAAAAGCAGATTCTTAATACGATAAAGATAGCAAGTTTTCCTGTTAGTTGTTTTGGATATATTTCTTATAATCCTTCATAGCCTGCTCCACTACCTTACGCGCTGTCTCAGCGTTTTGAAATTCTTCAATTTTTACCGTTTTGTTTTCAAGCTTTTTGTAGTCTTCGAAGAAGTTCTTAAGTTCTTTGAAAAAGTGTGAGGGTAATTCGGAGATGTCATTGATGTGATTAACGCTCATATCATTTTCGGCAACTGCAATAATCTTATCATCCATCTCACCATTGTCGATCATGTGCATTACGCCGATTACCTTGGCCGATACAAGGCACATTGGTACAATTTCGATTTGCGAAAGGACTACAATATCCAACGGATCTTTATCATCACAATACGTGCGTGGAATAAACCCGTAGTTTGCGGGGTAATACATGGATGAGTAGATTACTCGATCCATCAATAACAATCCAGATTCCTTATCCAATTCATATTTGGCTCTGGTGTTCTTTGGAATTTCAATGATTCCGTTTACAATTTCAGGAGCATTCTCTCCTACCTTGACCTTATGCCAAGGGTTATTCGTATCTAATTTCATACTTTACATTTTAAAGTTGATCATCTCGCCTTTCGAGATTCGTAGTTTTTAACTCTATTCGATGTGCAAATGTTGAAATTAGATGTTAAGTGAATGTGAAGTCTCCAATTAATTTGAGATCATCTATGGAGCTATTGATCTTCAAATAAAACTATAGAACCAACGACAGTGTCATGAATTGCCTGTCTATTTTCATTAGAAGGTATGATTAGTAGCGAAATTACTCCAAGAGTTGCCTTAAGAACAAACCTAAGTAATGTCAATGGCAAAATAACATTCTTACTTTCATCACTCAACCGCTTAACTTTTATCCCAGCAAATCGATGACCAAACGTTCCTCCCATAAAAGAAGTTGTGATGGGGTCATATAGGAAGAAAATAAAAATGAAAACCATCATTTTCAAGTTATCCGGAGGATTATCAATTGCGGAAAGACACATAGTAGCCAAAATCATCATTCCGATAATTACCCCATTATCAAATATTGCCGCTTTTACTCTTGCTGAAACACCTGGCAATACTCTAACTGTTTCTTCTACAGGAAATTCTTGTTCTTTAATGTTTTCTTCACTCATTGGATGGACTTTTTTACAATATAGTTTAGAAGTCCAAATTACATCTAAACCTTGCTTGTTTAAAATACTTCAATGAGTAAAATTTGATTTTTTTTTCGAGGGGTAAGTTGAATTGCAACTTCATATAATTATTTGTTCAAAAAAAATTGAAGAACAAATCTAAGTTAAGAGGTCTAAAATTGCTCCGTTAGTAGATGTCAAATCACCATGTTCTTTTAAAACTTTGACGTCTTTTACTGTTTCCACAATGTGGAAGTCAGGAAACTGTAAATTACTTCTAAGAACCAGTTTCCTGACTGTTACTCCTACGTCGAAACATCAGAAAAGACGGCGCGTTTTTTTACTGTTTAGCGTTGTTTTGAGCTTTTATTGTTTTGGGCAATTTGCAGTTTCGGAAGATTTTATTTTTATAACCGTTTACATTGCTAAACCTTTTTTATAGGCTAGTATAGTTCTCTCAATTTTTCTGGTTTTACTTTCTTTTCGCCAGTTTCCAAGAAATGCTTGTAAGCTAAAATACCATCTCTCAACCCTCCATCTTTTTGCAATTTTTTGGCCACAACTCCTGTTAAGAAGGCCAAGTTAGCTCTAAATACAAATGCAGTACCCAAATAAACTTTACCGTTCTCGTCTTTGCGGACAATCCAAGTAACATAGTTTTTCAATGGTATTTTGGGAGCATCATACACATCATATGTAAACTCTCTTTGATTACCTTTTCCGATATATTTAATAATTTCCTCCTTAATCTGAATATCTTTCCCTTGATACTTTAGGAAGCATTGTCTTTTGGTTCCCAAACCATAAGTCGTATCACCACTTAAACAACGTGTAGAATCAACGCTTTTTACAACTTCATCTATTTTGATGAAATTTATGGCTACTTCGTTCCAGGTTTCATCTACTGTCTTGTTGATTTCTATTTCTTTATATAAGACATGAAATTTCTTTCCATTGATGACCTTTTTCGTGTCGTTATCTTTAGCACTATAGCTTTGAGCCATTGTACCAACCGCAATTAGAACAGATGCGGTAAGTAGAATTAAACTTTTCATAATATCTTGAATTTTCAGAGTCTATTTGATTGGATATAAGTCGTTTAGTCGTTCCGCTTCAACCCTTTTCTGACCTGTTTCTAGGTAATGCTTGTAGGATAAGAGTCCAGTTCTAATCGAACCAGACTGTTTCAGCTTCTTACTAACCAATCCGGTTAGAAACGCCGGTTTAGCTCTGATAACGAAAAGATTTCCTAGATAAACTTTTCCGTTATCACTCTTGCGTACCGACCAAGTATTATAGGTTTTTATGTTTAATGGAGAACCTTTGGTTTCATAAACATCATAGGTAAATTTCTTAAAGTTGTCTTCTTCCGTTACATGAACAATACGCTCCTTCACCTCTAAAGTTTTTCCTTGAAAATTGATATTCAACAGACGTTCGGCTCCTAAGCCGCTAGTCAAATCTCCAGTAAGACCTTTGGAATAATTAATACTATGAGCGATCTCTCCACCATTAACGAAGTTACCTGCTACTTCCTTCCAAATGGCGTCTATGGTATTATCGATTTCTATTTCCTCGTATAGGAGTCGAAATTTCTTGTTGTTAAGTAGTGTGTTTTTTTTACCTGCCCCATTGAACGGGAGCTTACTCAGTTCAATTAATGTGTCCATAACTTTTGTAATTGATTAACATTACAAAAGTGCAAAAGGCCTAACGGAAGGACATTGCAGATTTAATCAATCATTGCCCAATTTTGTTCAACCTGTAATCTGATGGGGAAAGCTTGTAGTGGTTTTTGAAGGATCGATTAAAGGTGGATGTGCTTTGAAATCCACAGTCATAAGCAATCTCTGAAATGCGCATACTTGTGTCTAACAGCATTTCTTTAGCTTTTAGCATTCTTTGTTCGAGGATGTATTTTGCCGGTGTCTGTTGGTAGAGCTCATTAAACGTTCTTTGAAAAGTAGAAACACTCATCCCGCAAAGTTGAGATAATTCAAGGGTGGACAGCGTGGAGAATATATTTTTTTCGATGATTCTTCGAAAGTCGTATTCATGAGGTTTAAAAAGCGCAGATATAAAGTCTAACAGCGAGGGTGCATTATCCGATTTTGAAAGCAGTAGAATAAATTCTTGAAGCTTTACTTTTAGCATTGCGTCATCACATATAGCTGGATTGTCTAACAAAAAATCAATGCTCTCCATAAAGTTTTTCAGAATGCCATCAATATTGATGTTAGTGGCTCCATAGTTAGTCTGAAAATCTGAAATCGAGAGATCAAAATCAAACAATTCTTTAATCACATCTGGATAAAGGTAAGCCCCTATTCCTGATGACTGACTAAAGTTTACTCTATCCTCATTGCTTTGTTCAAAGAAATAATTGCCACACTTCGCCAATACAGCATCTCCTTCTCGCATTTTGAATACCTTATCAGGTGTTCTAAACTGAAAAGCCCCTTCTTGCAAATACATAAAGCAAGCTTCATTTTCTTGATAAGGTTTAGGAGCTCTTTTAAAATGTCCCATAATCATCTTTTCGAAGACGATTTTCCCTTTGTATTCGAGTGATTTATATTCTAGGAGCATTTAGATCGTTTGATTTTTGGGCTTTACAGCTCAGCAGTTAATTTTTCTCTTTTGAATCAATCGTAAGTTAATTAACGGAGAAGCATCAATCAACCAATTTCCATCTCTAAAATTCATTTCAAATGGAAAAGGGAAATCTGCCGTTAATAATTTCACATTGGTTTTATCTTCTGATTCGTAAATTCTTTTTATTGGCTGATCTTCTACAACCTGATTTAATAACTTTCCAACATCTTCAGGATATGCACTTTCCCATAAAATATTTTGATGTTCGTGTTCAACGATTAAAGATTTAATTACTCCTTTATCCGCGTTTATAAGTGCTTCGTTAAAGATTCGAAACTTTTCTTCAGGTTCACCTTCTTCTTGTTTGAAATTTAATACTGCATAATCAAGTATTTGTTCGTAGGTCATTTCTTTTTGTAATTCTGCGAACTCATTAATTGTTTCTTCAAATAGTTTAATTGCTTCCAGGTCATTAATTGTACAACTTTCAAAAACCAAGCTTCCAACATATTTGGTTGGGAAACCAAATTTAACGCAAACATACTTATTAAAGATTCTCCATTTGTCACCACTTAACGGAGTATCTTCTTTACCTATTGAATATCCCGTTATTAAAGAATACACTTCATTAAATGTTCCTTTTGGAACCCACATTGTAGGTCTTGAACATACATGATTCAGTAATTCTTTAAATGAGATGTCTTTTTTCATATTTTCAAACTACCAACTATGCTCTGTAACGGTCAATTGATTAATTAATGTTCGGAGAAAAGCTTTGTCACTTCCACTAATAACTCAGAGCCATAGATCAAGTTATACAAATCTTTTATTCAGTTTGACCTTAGAAAGAACGCTCTGAAGTCCTTTCAATAAATAATATCTTCTACTCTCTTTCACTCCCGTTCCAAAAGAAATTCTTTTACTTCCTTCGATTACAATTTGTCCTCCTTGACTTCCAGGGTAATTAAATTTGACCGAGTTATTTTCTCGCACGGTTGAAACCTCATTCCAAGAGAATTTTTTTGTTAAACCAATTGAGCCTATTCCAGTAAAAACTTTGCCTCCAACTTTATCTAATGTTAGTTCAACTTTCCCCCAGATTGCCATGAGAGCAAAACTCCAAAACATAACTGACCCTATTAAAAATGGAATTCCAAAGAGAGACATAAGGGGATTGAATTCGCCACTAGCTATTTGTGTTCCATAAATACCTCCTATTGAACCACCTGACCACACTACCATGAAAGGAACAAGAAAAAAGGCAATTGGAGACCTTGTCGAAGCACCAATAATTAATTGATTCATTTCTTCTTTAATCCAAGCTCCATTAGGGGGATTTAGAATATCAAATTTATCATCCGCAATGGTATTGAAATTTTCAGAAATCTTAAATATTTTATTACAAGATTGGCATTGAGCAAGATCTGTCTGAATGTTAATATTCGAGTTCGAGATTTCAGAATTACAGTTAGGACAATTCATAAAAGTTTTTTTACCACCTCTGATTAAACAAATTACGATTTACTTTAGTTAAAGTGGAAGTCTAGAGCTATCGAAATCGTTGAGTTCAAATATAATAATATTAAGCTAATCCAAACAGTTTAGTAAGACTTGTTTAAAACAACGCTAAGAAGTAAAAAACGCGCCGTCATTTCTGATATTGTGGAGCAATAGTCAGAAATCTGGTAAAATTAGTATGATGCTAATTACCAGATTTCTGACTCTGTACTTTGTACAGATCAGAAATGACGGCACGGTTTGAGCCTATGTCCGTTGTTTTAAAAGTTTTCGCTCTAAGCCTTAAAAATCTTATAAGACAAACAACTCTAGCAAAGGTCAGAGTTTTTCATTTACTGGTGCAGTTAAGGGAAGCTTTGTAGGTAATGTTTAATGTAAAAAGACGTTTAATGCTTTTTACGTAGTGTTAGCTTCTTTTTTATAAATATAGATTTTTTCGATTTTATTAAGATCATTTAGCACAAAATAACTATCTTTTTTGGATGATTACATTTGCTGCTCTTTCACCAGAAATAAAGGCACCTTCAACAGATCCCATATAAGTATCTACCGCATAAGCATCACCTGCAAATAGGATTCTTCCGTTATGTGTAGGCTCAGCAAGGATTCTAAAATCTCCTAACTTTGTATCTACACTTGCGAAAGCATAACAACCTTTTGAAAATGGACTTGTGGTCCAGTTAGAAACTGCTGTTGCAATAGGTTCTTCATAAGTTTCAGGAAACATTTTTTTAAGATCCGAAAGAACTAATTTTACTGCATCTTCAGGGTTTTCAGCAGCCCACTTTGCCTTTTCAGCTCCAAAAATACAAGCAAGACTAGGCGTAGTTGAAGCTCCAGGTCTAGCACCAGTGGTTTCTGTAACATCCACAATCGCCCCGTAAGATTCAATAGGATCAGGAATAGAGAATAATGCTCCCGCTTTGTTTTGGTTCTTTCTCCAAAAAGCGTTTTTAAACGATAAAGCTACTTTTTCAACATCACCGAAACCAACACGCTCAATAGCACCTTGTTTTCTTTTGGAAAATTCAGGTTCAAATTTTATAGTTCCTGATTTGAGAACACCTAATGGTACAGTCACGATTACTTGACTTCCCTCAAAGATAGTCTCATCAGAAGTTTTTACAACTATAGATGAATCTTGTAAAACAGACACGCTTGTAACCCAATGATTCAATCTAACTTCCTCATTGGTTAATTTACTGCTTAATAGATCTATTAATTTTTTATATCCACCAGTAATCATGACGCTACTTGTTTCTTTATAGTTCAAGTATGCCCAATAACCTGGACTAAATACGTTTTGATGCATTTCTTCTAAAGTTCCACCATTAAGCATTTCTTGGGTTGATTTAAGCATGAAATAATCTTCCCTTTTGGGGTTTCCTGGAAGAATAGCGTCTACTTTTTCTTTAAGATTGGCGAATTCATCAGAAACTTGGAGTATTTTTTTATTGTTCTTTTGAAACTTTAACATAGTATTAATAGCTCCTAAACCACCTTTCCATTGATTCGTCTTTTGATCATATATTCTCGGATTAAAACTAGTTGGAACAACTTCTGTATTCACTTCATTTAGCATGTGGTACACGCTGTTTGTTTTGTGGTCATCAATCCAAGCTGCACCCATTTCTATCCATGATGAATTATTCCCAGCAATATCTAATGTTAAAGCTCGTCCACCTAAATGATCACTTCCTTCTAGTATGATAAATGGAATGTTGCTTTCTTTAAGGCGATTGGCTGCCGAGAGCCCTGCAACTCCTCCCCCTATTATAATTACTGGTTTTTGTGTTTTCGAGTTAGTAATATCTTTTTCCTTTAGTTGATTTTCAGCTAATCTATTTTCAACTTCTGCTTGTTGACTAAATGAGGTAAGACTCAAAAAAGCGATAGCAATTGTAATTATAAATGATTTCATTGTATTAAAATTGTCTGTTTAAATAAGTTTCTGATTTTTGGATGTGATTAAAATAGAGGAGCTGTAATCCCGATAGTTATTCCATAGGCCCACTTATCAGCAGTCCAGAAATCTTTTGATTGTAGCACATGACTTGTTAAAGTTTCTAAGGAAAGGAAAAGTGTTGGAATAATCTCGAATTCATAGCCCATACTGTAGCGCATGACCCCTATGTTTCTGTTATCAAAACTTAGAGTAATGTCATTACTGCTTTCAGTGAATACAGGATATCCATAGAATTTAATACCCGATTGAATATACGCAATTATGTGGTGTTTATTAATTTTTTTTCGGTATCCTATTCCTCCTATTAATTCCGAAAATGAGGTTACTCCAGTATAAGATATCTCTGGATTAATAGGGTATTTTAAATTCATAGTAGAATTGAAACCGTCATAATTTATTCTGAAAATTAAATTTGAAGCAGCTCTATATTCTGCAGAAGTTTGTGTCATCAAACCTCCAGAAAGTTCAGATGTCCCATGCGTAACATAACCCATCTGTATGAGAGGCATAAATGTTCTGATTTCATGACTGTGATTCGTCGTACTGTCTTGACAGTAAGAAGCTAAAGGCGCATTCATTATGAAAACAATTACTAGGTACGCTTTTTGTGCCAAAGGTGATGTTGAGAAAATTGGTACTCTTTTGATCATTTTTTCAATTGAGATGCAAAGATAGAGAGCACCCCAATAGTCAGCACGTGACAATTATCACAAAATTATATTTGAGCTCTAATTCTACTTAGTGTTTCTCGGGCAATTCCTAAATAAGAAGCAATATCAGTAATAGATATTCTTTGGTATAAGCGTGGTTCTTCTTTTAATAAGTTCTGATGCCTTTCTTTACTCGACATAAATTGCAACTGATACAGTCTTTCTTCGAGGAAAATGGCATGTTCTAAAATCATTCCATTTAAAAACTCACTTATAATTAAGCTGTTTTTTGATAACTGTTTTAATTTATCAGTATGAATACTAATCAGTACAGAGTTTTCTAAAAGCTCAATGTTTTCATTACTGGGCTCTCCTTGATAAGCTTTGAGATTTGCAATTATTTCATTTTCAAAAGCAAACCAGTTGCATACTTCTTTATCATCTTTTAGGTAATAAGCTTTTGCTACTCCTTGAATGAGGAAATAGAAATATGAATGCCTTTTTCCTTCAGAAATAAGTTTTTCATTTTTTTGAAGCTCAATAAGACTCGAAAATTCTCTAAACTGCTCCAAAACAATTCTGTTTAATACAGGATAGTTAGTTTTAATAATTTCAAAAGCCTCAGAATGCTTCATTTATTAGGGTTGCTACGGGGTCCGTTTATCCCAAATATAACAATAACAATCTAATAGATTTGAAATATGGGATCAATTGGAGCGATTAAGTAAAATTGAGAAAGAAAGTTCAAACCCTAAACAAAAGAAAAATAAATGACCTAATTTTTTTGCACCTGAGTCCTAATGTTAAAAATGACTGAACCAACGACGTCATTTCTGATATTGTGGAGCAATAGTCAGAAATCTGGTGAAATTAGTATGATGCTAATTACCAGATTTCTGACTCTGTACTTTGTACAGATCAGAAATGACGTCACGGTTTGAGCATATGTCCGTTGTTTTAAAAGTTTTCGCGCCAAGCCTCAAAAATCCTATGAAAACAAAAAAAGCCCTAACAAATGTCAGAGCTTTTATCTTACTGGTGCAGTTAAGGGGAGAAAGTTGATAGCAATTTGCTTCGAACTTTTTTTGTAGATTTCAAGGCTGTATTGGAGGGTTTGTTGTTTTGGGAAGGTTTTTTGAGGTTAGCCGTTTGGCTATGCGCAGTGTCCCAAAGGACATTGTGTTTAGTTTTTTTCAGCGCCTTTTTCTTTTTCCAAATCTTCAACGAGTTTCTCAAAAGTTTTGAATAGTTCAGAATCTATTTCTTGGTTTTTATAAAAGGAGTCGATAGCGAGAACTATACTATCAATTACGGTTTTCATTAATTCTTTCTTTTTGAATATTTCTTTGAAATAGCCAAAATATTTTTCGTCATCCTTTTCCTGAAAGTGATTAGATAAAGAGTAAAAAACTTCATCAATTACAGCATCACCTTCGAAATCTTCTGGGGGTGTGCTTTCT
>JAHDFW010000130.1 GCA_020627945.1 Cytophagales bacterium | reverse complement strand
ATTCACAAGTTCATATTTATCCTACTAAAGTTAGCGATTCTTATGGTTATTCATCGGAGGCAACTTACGATTTACGATATGGGCTTCCTACTACTCAAACGAGTATGAATAATCAAGTTACCACGTATACGTTTGACGATTTAGGAAGAGTACATAAAATTAAAGGTCCATATGAGCAAGCCTCGGGTGTCGACTTTACAATTAAATTTGAATATCATCCAGACGGTGTCATTCCTTGGGCTGAAACTCAGCATTATGACCCACAGCATCCTGGGAATTTTATGGAAACCTCAGTTTTTGTAGATGGATTGGGAAGAGTATTACAAACAAAAAAGGATGGAGCCATTTTTACGAGTAAAGGTTCTGATGACAATGAGGTGATGATAGTTTCAGGTAAAATTAATTATGACGCATTTGGTAGATCGTCAAGCACATACTATCCAATTGCTGAACCTGTTGGATCTGTTGGAGTGTTTAATAATGGAGTTGATAATGTAGCTCCAACTACAGCTACTTATGATGTGCTGGACCGTATTTTAATTACAACATTACCCGATGGAGCGACAACGATCTTTCTCCATGGGTTTGGAAGTGACAGGCTAGGAGTTAATCAGTTTTTGACGCAGGTAACGGACGCCAATGGGTTGATATCCGAAACGTTTAAGGATGTTCGTGAACGTCAAACGGCTAGAAAAGCACCGGGAGATGTATGGACAAGCTTTACTTATAATGCGATCAACGAAATGACATCTTATGTGGATCCAGAGAATAATACCACGATGATGGAATATGATATGTTAGGTCGCAGAGTAATACGTAATCATCCAGATGCTGGGTTAAACGAATATGAATATGATTTAGCTGGAAACTTGGTGAAATTAACTACTCCAAACCTCCGTACGTCTGGAGGACAAATTCAATACAATTATGATTTTGTAAGAATTGAGTCTATTGTGTATCCAGAAAACACAACTAATAACGTGCGTTATGAATATGGGGAGGTAGGAGCTTCGCATAATAGAGTTAGCAGAATTGTATTACAAGAAGATGCAACTGGAGCTCAAGAATTCTTTTATGGGCCCTTAGGAGAGACTGTAAAGACCCTAAGAACGATTGTAATCCCAGGAGGTCGTGAGGTTTTTACATTTGAGACAGATTTTGAATATGATACTTGGAATAGAATTACTCGAATGGTTTATCCAGATGGTGAAGAATTGAACTACATATATAATGAGGGAGGTAAGCTTCAAGCGATGGTAGGAGAAAAGAAAGGTGTTCAATATAAGTATGTGGATCAACTTGGATATGATAAATTTGAAGATCGAGTGTTCTTGGCTTATGGCAATGGAACAGATATGACTTATGATTATGAAGAGGACCGTAGAAGATTAAGCCATTTGACAGCGTCAACTTCGAACGGTAGAAAAATGATGGATAATAGTTATACTTATGATGGAGTAAATAATATCTTAGCACTTCAAAATAGTGCACCTACGCCTAATAATCCATTGCTTGGAGGTTCAACAAATTACAACTACACATATGACGATTTGTATCGTTTGACCAGTGCTAATGGATCTTTTAACGGTGTGAATGAAAACCATAGGTATTCTTTGGACATGTCTTATAGTGATAATGGTAGAATTTTGTCTAAAAATCAATCTCATGACCGAGGAACTAATGGTGGACAATGGGTTGATCAAAAACAAACTACTTACAATTATACTTATACTTATAATGGTTCATCGTCTAACCAACCGAGTCAAATTGGTGATAAAACATTGTCTTATGATGCTAATGGAAATTATCTAGGGTGGCAACACACTGGTAATGCGACACGACAACAAATGCTTTGGGATGAAGAAAATAGATTGAGAGCAGTCGCTATGAATGGACAAACACATCATTATATTTATGATGCGAGCGGTCAACGTACAATCAAAGCTACCGGTGATGGTCAAGGAGTATATGTTAATGGATTTCCGTTTGGAGGCTATGGAACGGTTGGGAATTTTACGATGTATGTAAACCCGTACGTAGTGGTAAATAATGCTAAGTTTACAAAACACTTTTTCATTGAAGACCAACGAATAGTAAGTAAGTTGGGAGAAGTAAGTGAAGGCTGGAAGAAGGGAAGAAGTGGAAAGCAAGCAGGGAATAGTGGTAATATTCACCCTAATTTTGGTCTTAAGGGTAAAAACCTTAAGGATTATATTTATGCTAATTTTGATGAGTTGGGAATTGATCCAGGAATTTTTATTGCAGGTAAAAGCGGTAAATTACCATATGGACAAATCAAAAAGTGGTTTAGAGAAAATGGAGAGGACCTTAGTGGAATTCCAGCAGGTCATGTAGAAAACTTGCAGTTCTTTTATCATCCAGATCACCTAGGAAGTGCAAGTTATATTACTGATGCAGCTGGAGAAGTTTTTCAACATATGGAATATTTTGCGTTTGGAGAAACCTTTGTTGAAGAAAGAAATGACGCTGAATACACCACCTATCTTTTTAATGGGAAGGAATTAGATGAAGAAACTGGAAACTATTACTATGGTGCTAGGTATTATAATCCAAATTGGAGTATTTGGTTAGGAGTAGACGCCAAAGCTGACGATTACCCTTCTCTCAGTCCTTACATTTATACGGATAACAACCCTATTGTTTATGTGGATCCAGATGGCCGTTCTACGTACGTTACTAAAAACTCTGACGGAACATATAAGGTAGTAGGTGGTGATGCGTATGATGATGATAACGGAGTTTATGTTGTTAATTCTCAAGGTAAAAAAGTCGGTAGCCCGGTTGCGTATTCGGCTACACCTCACTCTTTTTATTTTTCGGATAAAGAGAAAGAAGCAGGTGATGGGACTGGAACATGGCATGGAACCATAGACCTTAAAGACCAGTCTGGTAGAAATTTTTTGAATAATAAAATATTAGCGGATGACCCAGGGTTAATAGATTATATGGCTAACGCGACTGGCGGTGAGAAATATGATTTCAAACGAACCAATGGAACAACATCGAAGACGGATGATAAGAGTACTGTTGAGGGCTTTTATAGAGGAATGCCTTTGCTGGGCGAACATGATGGAAAACCAATTGTTGGATCAGCGAGAGATGTAGGTAATATTGCAGCAGGATTAGTGGCAGGTAGAAAAAACATGGGTTGGGCAACAGCACGCATAGGTTTTGATGCTTTAGAATCTTATCAGCAAGGTGGTTTTTCAACAGAATCGTCAAGTACGAAGTACGGCCAAAGGTTAGGTTGGAACATTGGAAATGCTATTTATTTAAAGACTGAAGGGAGTAGGATTCCAGGTAATGGACACTTAAGAAACACTAAGATACCTAATGATATAATAACAAGGGATGATTATGACCCGAACTAGTATTTTCGTAATATGTTTATGCTTATTAATTGGTTGTCAACAACTAGATTATCCGCTAACCTCTGAAAGATTAGATAGAGAAGCATTAGAAAATAGCTGCCAATTGATTTCAGTAGACTCTAAAAAAGTTTTAGTAAGTGATATCTCTAAAGATTGGAAAAAGAATGAATTTGTTTTATCGGTATTTAATTCCAATAATAATCTGGAGTTTGAATATCGCTTAACTTCTGGTAAGATAGATTCGATTAAAGGTAAAACGATATATAGCACCTTTGTTGGAGATGGTGAGGCCAAAATTAGTGATCAGAATGACTTTCAATTAACAGAAATTGCTAGTAATAATAGAGTACATAAGCAATTAAATAAAGGTGATTTTTTGATTAATCACTTAGAGCGACCTACTGCTGATAGTATTAGATTTATAGGGAAGGTAAGTGGTAAAGAATATTCTACGGTAGGCCTAAATAATGAACGAAATGACAAACAATTTTTGGACTCTTTTGTTAAGGATTCCGTCGTAACGGTTTCTATTTTTTCTATCAATTATGACTATGAAAGTAGCAGTGTTGTTTATCACCCTAAAATTACAGACGATATTAAAATCTCTTATTTCTGGTTGATTGAAAATGAAAATGTTTGGGATGAGTTTTTTACTCATTAAAAAATATGGATACTTTATTCATGCATAAATAATCTTACCTTAATTAATCGTGTAATTTTTAAACCTACTCCAAATAGGGCCTCTCCACTACCATCAATAAATTTTTTGCAGCCCTTCTCCATTCGGTAGGGGCTGCATCTTTATGTGCAACAACACCCACTAATTTTAGATCCGCGATACCAACGAAATTGTCTACTTCTTTCATTTTTGATTCGGCTTCCAGAAATTTCTTATCCTTAATAAGAGCAATTACAGCCTTTATAGGTTCATGTGTCTTTTCGTTTAGGCCACTGGAATTTTTAAGCTCATCTAACAAATAATCATACGACTTTCCAGCACGCATCTTTAATCCAATTAAAGTAAATAAACTATACTGATCTACTCCTTGATCTCCTTCAAAGTTTAAGACTTCTTGAATGAGTTCAGAACTTGCTCCATCTGACCCAGCCATCAGCACTTTTATTCTATCTACGTAGTCTTCTTCTAGCGACAAGTTCATAATTGAATCAAGTTTACCCAAACTTAGATGTAAGTAGGCTTGATCATAGGTCGTAGTCTCGTTATCAGGTACACCCTTCTTCAAAAATCTGTTATAAAGTACCTGAGAATTTTCGGTGTCAAATGCTGGGAGTGGAACATCTGCACTTAGATAATTTCTGATCCTCTCTCTATAATCATCAAAACCAGTCTTAATCGATGGATGTTTTGCTAATTTCTTATAACATTCGTACGCTTTTTTCCACTCCGAATTAACATTATAAATGTGTCCACAAGCTACATTAATCCAAGGGTGATCAGGCCATTTTTCAAGACCTTCAAGGAACTTTGCTTCTTGTTCAGGACTAGATTCCTGACTTCGGTAATACAGGTAGTGGAAGTCTGGAGAATCGGGGTTCTTTTTGTGAAGTTGCTGGATTCGTTCAAGCATCTTTTCGCGTTCCTCTCCTTTGGTGTGGTCCATTAATAGTCGATAAGTCCAAACATCATTCGGGTTTGTCTTTACTCGGTCATACGCAAATGTCAGTGTACTATCATATTGAGTCGCTAACTGCAACCAGTAGATCAAGAAATTATTCGTAGTCTGATCCCATTTTGCATGAGATAAAATCATTTCTTGTACATTATCAGTTGAATCTAACAATTGAAGTAAATTGTATGGGTTTTCGTACGAATATGCCTCTACGTAATCTTTATATCCACCACTGCCAGACGTTTGAATTGTAGAAGGAGGTTCTTCAAACATATACTCCGCAGTACATTCAATCCATTTTCCATTTCCAAGTTTTTCTGGCGGAACCTCACTATAGCTCCCATAATTCGCAGTTAATTTATAAACTACCCCCGCGTTAGCAATGTTGTAGATATAGTTTTGACTTCCGAATTCGGTAGAAACAGTTACAGATTCGATTTCTTGACCACCTTCGGTAGTAGTGGTAATTGATCCGTTTTCTGGAATTCTGAAATCCGTATGTCCACCAACTTCTATGGTTTCCGATTGGCCAATAGATTCAACAACAACTGGAATACCCAGACCATTATAGACGTAAACGGAATAGCTACTTACATAGGTTGCAGCGAAGATGGTTCCAAAGACGATCAAGCCTGATGCCATAAATTTGGCGCTGGCACCTAATAGACCTTCTCCAGCCGCAATTTGATCCCAAAGACCAAGTTTTCGTTGGATCTCACGCTCCTTGCCAGGTTGTCTTGTTTGATACTCCTTTACAACGTTAATTGTACCCAATTCAATGTTCACCTCTTTATTTTCGGTAACGGATAAATGTAACTGTTCTTCACATTTGAGGAGGTGTTCTAAACTTACACGACGAAGTTTGTGTAGAGCATAGAGCGCAACCTGAACCCACCCATCAATCACCTCGACCCATTTATGAAGATTTTCATTTGTAGCTGACCCAAGCTTGAAGTCCTCATATAATTCTAAATAACTGTTTATCCCCATTTTTTGTTTCATGGAGTCATCTAGTTGAATATTTTGAGCGTTTCGAAAAATTGTTTTTAGGGTTCTATGTAAAGAATTCGCATCTATTAGAAGTCTGGTTCTTTCTGAATCCGAAATATTTCCATCTGCTATAATAATTAAGAAGGTATTATGGTATTTGCTAAAGCTATCTTCTAGGTCTCTGTAAGAATGCTCGGCATAATGTACCAACTCTGCTACAGATTTTAAATAGGTAGCCAAAGCAGGGTTAGACTTTTGGGCAATGGAGTAATAAAGTGATCTAATAAGCCTGTCACGATCTGCAATATCACTTCTTAATTGATGTTCATCTTTTTTAAGTGACTCGACAATTTGCGGGATTTCATTTCGGGTAATAGATTCTCCTCTAAATGTGAGTTTTCTTTTTTCTGCCGTAACAATTTCGTTAAGCGCATTGATAAGAGAATATTTCTCTTTTTCCATATCCGCTAACTGCTCAATTTGATCTGAGAAATTGTCCGAATATAAATTGTCGAGATGTTGCTTAGTAACCGTTATACTGGCGGCTTCAGGATTGTAAACTTGATCAATATTTTCAAAAAACAAGAATGAGAAACGATTGAAAAAAGTTCCTAAATATTTTGAATCCAAAAACTGCCAATTGAAGTTTTCGGTGTTATGTAATTCTAAACTCTCAGATTCTTTAAGAGGTTGTGTTTCTACTTTTACTGATTCTAAGATACTCGAAGTCATATTAGTTCGAGTAGCTTTAGGGTCTCTAAACAGATCCCAAGCTGATCTCGAATCTTCTGATCCAGGTAGATAGTTTCTTTTAGCATTTTGCTCCCGTTCGATATTAGGTGGATGAGTTGACCACATCGTGGGAGGGTTTACTATTTTGGATTCGAAAAGACGATAACTTGCAGAAGGCGAATAATCTGCTGGTAATCCTCCAAAGGTCTTATCATTTTGAATTCTTCTTACTTGATTTACATAGTTGGATTGCAAGCTAAATAGGTCAGGTACAGCTTTTTTATCCTTTAATTGTCTGTTCAACTCATCGAATCCAGAATTTAGCCCTTCCTCTGCAGGGCCCATTTTGTATAAGGAATTAATCAACGGGTCGCTTCCAGTGATTGAAACGGCCACTAAATCTGCTTGAAATTCCATTTCTTTTGAAAGAGCTCGCTCAGCTAGAGCCACTACTCCAAAAATGGTTTCCGTCATAGCTCTCATAGCCCAAACTAAGATGGATAAGATCCAGCCGATCCATGCTATTCTAATATCAATACTAGACAAACCTGCAATAAAAGTATCAAGTCCATCTCTTTTGGTAACAACCTGAGAAGCTATTTGTTGGGCAAGATATACGTATCTACCTAGCAACATAGATCTTTGCGCAAAATGTCCAAACTCGTGTGCTAAAATTGATTTAAACTCAGTAAGATTCAGTGCGTTTACCAGTCCAAGACCTATGATCAGATTTTTCTTGGATGGAACGATAAGGTTATAAATAGACAGATCATAGAATACTGCCGCGTTAACCTCAGGAGTTAGATAAACTTTGTGAGGTCTAGGAGCTCCAATCTCATCCGCCAATTGATATAAATAATCGAACAGTACAGGCTCATCTTCCTTCGTGATCTCATTGTCCATTTCTGTTTTGTTCTTTTTGAAAACAAACAAAGACTTAAACATGAATATGCAGAGGAAACCAAGAAAGGCACCTAGTAATGCTTTGAAGAATCCGTTTTCAGCTCCAGAGGAAGCAAGGGCAAATAGGTTGACACTTGTATACCCAAACCAAACCATCAGGAAAAGGTAGAGTAAGACAAACCCAACCAAGGCTGCTAAAGCTAATGCGACGCGTTTTTTAAAAGATCCAGAAGGTGCCGTATATGACTCAGGAGATCTTACGTGCCCTTTACTATACAGAGAATTCATGTTTAGTTTTTAATTACATTTAGAGATAATACACCATTTAAACATCAAAAACGGGATTTTATCCGATAAATCAAAAATGTGATAATACAAATTGACGAATCTATATTAATTATTTGAATTTTTTCATAGACTCGTTTGAATACTAATTTTCATATAAAATATGATACCGTTGCTTAAACCTGATTAACTATTTGAAATAATATTTTGTATATTTAGCTCCAAGATTTAATCACACGCCATATGAAAAAGTTATTACTTTCTATTGTAGCAGTTTGTAGTTTTTATGTTTCAAATGCACAATGGATTGCTCAAGATGCCAATGTAGGTTTTGGTACCTTTTATCAGTCTATATTTGTTGTAGATTCGAGTGTTGCATTAGGAGGCCTAAACGGAGGTTCTTTCTATTTTAAAACTATTGATGGAGGAGCAAATTGGACTCAGGGTCAGGTTACAACCAATGCTGATTATGAATTCTCTAACATATTTGCTTTGGATGCAAACAATCTTTGGGCTTGTTTATTTGATGCTACAAACGGAGGTGGAGCGGTATTTAATTCCACTAACGGAGGAACCACATGGTTGCAGTCAACATCTACTGAATTTAGTGATCCAGCAAGTTTTCCTAATGTAGTTTACTTCTTTGATTCAAATAATGGAATGATACTTGGAGATGAACGAAATGGAAGACTCGATGCATATACTACTTCAGACGGAGGTGTAAGTTGGACCAAAGTTTTGGATGCCAATATGCCATTGGCTAATACCAGTGAGGTAGGTGTCGTAGATTATTATGAAGTAGTAGGAAATAAGGTATGGTACCCAACCAGAGATGGTAGAGTTTTTATATCTAGTGATATGGGAGTTAGCTGGTCCGTTTATGATATTACTGGTACCCCTACAGGAACAAATGCTCCAGAGATAATAATGAAAACAGCCTCAACTGGAATGTCATTAGTGGACGGAGAAGTTTATCTTACAATTAACGGAGGTTTATCATGGACCAATGTAGCAAGTCCTGGAGCAGATTATTTGTATGGTGACTTGGTGGATGATAATTACGTGATTGTAGGATCAGGCGCTATGTACTCCAATGATGGAGTGAATTGGGAGTTGCTTGATAATCAAAATCACCATGCGATGAGCTCAGATAGAGGTACCAACGCTTGGACCGGAAATGACTACGATGGAGTTGATTTCTTCGGTATCGATAGATATGATCCTAATTATATTAATGATGTGATCGAATTGACAATTCCTAACCCTCCAACTTGTGGAGATCATGAATTTACAGTTGAAGTAACCAATAATGGCGGGTTTAACTTAGATAATGAATTTTTGGTTCAAGTAGGCTTTAACTCAAATTTTCAAGGGTCACCTGCATTTGTAGGAACCGCTGCTGCTGTTGGATCAACTACAATTAACTGTAAGATGCATACTTTTGACTTTGACCAATTTGGACTTTCTGGTACATATTATGTAAGAGTTGTTTCAACTTCCCCAGCCAAATTATCTGAAGTAGTTACTGTAAATATTACAGGGTCAATTCCTGAGGAAAGTTTCTTTTTAGATGGACCAGGTCTTTCTTGCGTTGGAGATTCCGGAACGTTTGGAGGTGCATTTCTAACGAATGATTTAGCTACTTCCTATCAATGGCACAAACCTGACGGAATTCAAATTACAGATGCTAACACTGCTATGTTAGGTTTTGATCAGTCGGCAACTTCTGGTTGGGTAACTATGCAAGGTGCAAATAGTTGTGGAACGGGAAGAGTTTTAATGGATTCTATTTCTTTTAATGGGTCAGGGTTTGGAAAGCAAGCCATTTCTGGTTTTAAGTGGGGTGGAAATATTCACGAGCCATTTACAGCAGATGCTATAAGAGCTACTGATACTTCCGGAAGTTATGAAGGTTGCGTTCAATTTGCACCAGGTACGTTTGATGGTAAAATAGCTATGGTTGACAGAGGTTCATGTAACTTTAGTCAAAAAGCATATTTTGCTCAGCAGGCCGGAGCAATTGGTGTTATAATTCGTGTTCCAAGTACTTATCCAGAAATGTTCGATCTTAATTTTGCCATGTATGGCGTAAATTATTCATCATTAGTTGAAGTTCCTGTTGTTATATTCAATGATACAGCTAGCGGTATTATTCCGAGTGATGCCGTAGTTAATGCTATGGATTTAGCAGGATCTCTTAACGTTACCTTATATCCTGTTGCATACGAGTTAGAGTTACATCCCGAAGTGGCTGTTAATGCTGGTATTGATCAGTCAATTTGCGGTGCTGGCAATGTACAATTAGGAGCTACTGGTGCAGACACTTATAGTTGGTCACCTGCAACGGGCCTAAGTGCAACAAACATTCCTAACCCTACTGCATCACCTAGTTCGGATCAATCATATGTAGTTACTGGTACTTCTACTGCTACAAATTGTACAGCAACAGATACCGTTACGGTTTTTGTTCCTTCTGCATCAACTCCTACTGCTAACTTTACTATGATGGTTGATAGTGCCACTCGTACGGTTACGTTTACAAACACTTCTGTGGGTTCTGATTCTTATATCTGGGAGTTTGGAGATGGTCAGACTAGTATAGATGAAAACCCAGTTCATGTTTATGGAGCGTACAGCACTTATACGGTTAAACTTACGGCTAAATCTCAATGTGCGGCTTCCGATGGAACTACACAACAAACATTGCCTTTAGAAATAGATTGTATGTTGATGGCGGACGCTGGTCCTGATCAAACCGTATGTACTGGTGGTTTTGCTCAATTAGATGCTACAGATGCTGGAGCGGATACTTACTCTTGGGCTCCTGCTACTGGGTTAAGTGCTACGAATATTCCTAATCCGATTGCGTCTCCAACTTCTACAATGTCTTATGTTGTAACGATTTCAAACTCTTTTACAGGGTGTTCTTCTAAAGATACGATAACGGTATATGTGAATTCCGGAGTGACTCCAACGGCGAGTTACACCTATACAATTGATACCATGACAAGAACCGTTACGTTTACGAATACTACCCAAAACGCAAGTACATATATGTGGTATTTTGGAGATGGAGACTCTAGTAACGCAGTTGACCCGGTTCATACTTATGGAATGTATGGTAACTTTGATGTGAGGTTGGTCGCTATGACTAATTGCGCTCCTGCAGATGGGGAAGTAACTCAAAATATTAAAGTTGTTTTAGAGTGCAAGACTACAGTGAATGCAGGAGCTGATGAAACGATCTGTGCTGGTGGAAATGTACAGCTGAATCCATCTGTTTCTAATGCTGATTCTTACCTTTGGACTCCTTCGAACGGTCTTAGTGCGGTTAATATTAGAAACCCAATCGCTACACCGTTAGCTACTCAGGAGTATGTGATAACCGTAACTCAAACATGGTCAGGTTGTACTGATTCAGATACTATAAGTGTGATAATTAATAATGCTTCTGCCCCTATTGCTGCATTTATTGCAACGGAGGATGCAGATAATTTAACTGTTACTTTGACGAATAATTCGGTAGATGCGGATACATACGTGTGGAGCTTTGGAGATGGTAATACAAGTGTTGAAGAAAGCCCTACACATACTTATGCAGCCCCAGGTTTGTATACAGTGAAGCTTACTGCAAAATCAAATTGTACTGCATCCGTAGGAGAATTTGAGAAAGATGTAGACTTCAGACCACAGAGTATCGTTGAAGATCTAAATGAATTGTTTGAGATTTATCCTAACCCTGCAAGAGAGGTGTTGGCTATTCAATTAGTTAATAACATTTCACCAAATGTATCAGTTAGTATTAATGATCTTACTGGGAAATCAATTAAGGAAATCAATTATAGCTCGTTTGTAAATGGCAAGTATACTTTAGATCTGTCTGAGTATTCAGAAGGGATTTACTTTGTAAAACTTACTACAGAAAGTGGTTCGGCAGTGAAGAAGGTTGTGAGATTGAAATAAACCATTTTTAAATAGACACATTAAGGAAAGCAATCTGGAATATCTAGATT
>JAHDFW010000129.1 GCA_020627945.1 Cytophagales bacterium | reverse complement strand
AGCCGTAGCGAGGTTCATCGTGAGACTCCGAAGTACAGAACTATAATAAAATTCCCTCTATGGGCTCTATTGGATCTGGAATCTCTTCTTTCGGGTAGTCTAGCAGTTCTTTTAGATCACGCTCTATATTTCTAGACATACTGGTAATTGGAACATCGTTAGCAGTTCCATCAAACGGGTTTTCGCTAACTTCCCCTACTCGCTCAATGGTATTAAATACCCAAGCTACTAAAGTGCAAAATGGAACAGAAAGCCAAACAAAATTATGAACAATAGATTCGGTAATGGTTCCAATTTCCCCCAACTCAGCATAATGATTGGAAAGTGTTGCTCCCATTTCATAAAATGGCACCATAACTCCAAAGGGCAATAAAAAAATGAAAATCCACTGAAGCCAGAAATTCAACGTTGCTAATTGCCTTGGATACGGAAAACCCTTTATACGCTCGTTCTTGCCTTGTAATTGAACCAATTGATCCAAATGCTTCATCATTTCTAGGTAACAAAAATGCCTCAGCAACCCTCTTTTCTCCAAACTTTTCAACTCCCTTGATTGGCGAGCCAGTAATAAATTGGGGATATTTCGATGTTTTGACAAGAAATCTAGTTCTTCATCACCCAAGTATTTTTCAAGCTCTTGCATCAAAGGTGTTTCCCATTCGTCAATTGGGACATTTTTCATAAAACGCACGTTGCTTCGAACTGAATACGCATTCTCCCAAGGTTTTTCTTGGCGCAATGCATATCTATGAGCTGTCATCCATGCAATATGTCTGTTCACTAAAGTCAAATGAATTCTTCGAAGTTCTGCTTCTGAGATTTTTCTAGAAGGACTTTTAGAGTTTTGAATGTAATCCATTACCATGATTGCCCAAAACCTAGAAGCGTTAACAATTCCACCCCAAATTTTTCGAGCTTCCCATATTCTGGAATAACAGATCTTATTTTTAAACCCAAGAAAGAATCCTAATACAGTTCCTAATAATGCTATAGGACGCCACGGCAAACTCAAAAAATGAAACCCATAAATGGAAAACAGAATAATCGGAATCGCATTATAAATAGCTAGTAATACAAGATGTCTACGATTCCACCCTATTACCTTAAGAATAGGAAAAGCACGTTTAATAAACATAGTTTAGTCATTCCCTCAACTTTGTTATAAATAATTTTAATCTCAACTATGTAACGCTTATTTATTACAATTATTCAAATTAATAGACAATTAAACAAATCATAGCAGCAATTTATTTGCTTATAACCTCAAAAAATTAAATATTTGATAAACTAACAATATTGCATCAATGCCTTCAAAATCAAATAGTCACACTCTTGTATTGATCTCATTGCTTCTAGGAATGATAAGTTTTGCTTTTAGCTATTTTTTTGTTGCAAGCGGAGTTAATACTAAAATAGCCACTGAAGAACCGATTCTCTACTTGGCAGAATTCAATTCATTTAAAACCAATAAATTCGGACCAGATACTATATGGATTTATAAACCTGGACTTCGTTCTGAATATATAAAAGAGGTTACTGCACATGACAAAGTTGAAATTTACAATTCTTCTAAACATGACTCTAATGGATACATCATTAGTACGAACAGCCTTGTAGAAGATGTGAATTTCGTTTCGCGAAAAAAATCTTTTCTAACAGAGCATATGAAATCGGTAAATGAATTGTACCTGGCAAAAGTACAAACCGTAAAAGATATAAATCATCGTTTTTTCAACCATAGAGCCAGCATTACTTTTTGGATGTTATTGATATCTATTGCAATAGGGGTTTCATCAGCACTTACTCCACTATTTCTAGTTCTAATCTGGAGGTATGCTAAAAATCAAAATATTCAAATGCGTGTCATGAATTGTGCGGCAGGATTAACAACGATATTTGCGCTTCTGTTCCTCACTTTCGTACTGGTTAACTTTAAAACCGAAAATATAATTACACCCAATGAAGTAGCTGACCTTTTTAATGTTGGATTCAGCAAATATAGAATCATATTTACCGGCAATGTCCCTTATATAGCACCTGTGTTTTGGGTAATCATGATTATCATGTTCAATGGCCATATTACCCAAACTTTTAGAACCAATAAGCAAGAATTTGCTAATAAATATCAGATCTTCAGGAAGGAGATGGAACGTTATTTTGTAATAATCGGAATATATCTTGGCTTCACTATTTTTTGCACAAGCAACTTACTAAGCACTTTAAATTATCTCCTTAATTGCAACGATGGATACCTTATTTTCCCAAATGAATTTTCTTATGTGCATGGCACCATGCAGACCTTTTTAATCGTACTTATTTTCTTCCTAGTTAGTGGAAATTTAAACTATCTAAAATCACAGTTAAGTACCGATGAAATAGCCACAACTGACGCCCAGTCAGCCACTGGGTTCGCAAGGTTCTTTGAAGTTGCAAAAATAGTATTAACAATGCTTAGCCCATTGTTGGGAAGTGGACTAAAAGATTTGCTTGAACTAGTGTTTAAAGCATAGGGCTTCTTAATTCAACTTAATCCCGTTCTGTTCAATAGCAATTAAACGTTGCTTGTAAAGTGAACCAATGGCCTTCTTAAATATTTTTTTACTCATTCCCATTTGATGGCGGATTTCTTCAGGATCACTTTTATCATGAAGTCCTAAAAATCCATCGTTTGCCTTAAGCTTATCAAGGATTTTTTGAGCATTTGGCTCTACCTTTCTATATCCAAACTTGTGTAACGTAACATCAATTTTTTGATCGCTTCGTATTTTTTTGATATATCCTTTTACCGCTGAACCGATCTCCAATACATCATATACTTCATCCTGATACAGAAGCCCTTCATGTTTACCATTAATGATTACCGTAATACCCAAATCAGTCTCTTCAACTACTAATAAATCTACCTCGTCTCCAGCAACTAATTCGACATTCTCATGATCCATAAAATCATAAAAAATAGTTGTTCCTCTCAACCTATTTGACTTTTCATCAACATATAAACGAGTAACATATTTCTTGCCCTCCTCTAGTTCATAATCCTGTTCGTCATATGGAATAAGAAGATCATCTCTCAGTCCCCAATCTACAAAAGTACCCGCTCCACTATTCTCTTTGACCTCCAAGGCAACAAACTCACCCATTTTTATTTTTGGTTGTTGCAAGGTTGCTAATAACTCTCCTTTAGGGCTAGTATAAACGAAAACATTCAATTCCTCTCCTATAGCCATTTCATGGTCCGCTTCACGTTGTGGTAACAAAGCTATTTTTCCATCACTTTTCACCACATAACCATCCTGCTTATGCTTAATTACCTTCGCTAAATTGTAGTCTCCGACTTTCATATTAAAAAAATTTTGATGCAAAAATAGCCTTTTTTCACCCATATAAGCAGCTTTTTAGAAATACTTCAAAAATTAAATTTTTTTATTTCAAAAATTCTGCAGTACCTTTGTAGCGCTAATGCCCTACAGGCGATTTGTTTCATTTTTAAAATTCTTAGGGTTATGATGGCGTTTATAATACATATCGACAAATGGTTTCAACCGAATTCTTAGGTTGAATTTGAACGTTGGAACCGTCTCCTGAATTTTATCTTAATCGGGAGAGCAAATTTTATTTCAGACATCTTGGCAATACTTTTCGAACTTAACATCTGTTAAGGTTTCTTAAACATTTTTCTGTTCGATTATTTGAAGTCCTTTCGTAGTTCTTCAGCTATTCTGATCTAAAATTTCCAATAATCAAAATATTTCAGCGATGCTCAATTTAGTGCGTCAAGAAGAAAAGTGTCGTTCTCTGAGCTTTATGCAACGAAACAACCCTTTTACCAAACGATATAAAACCATCATAATGGGAAGTAATAAATTAAAAGGCAAAGACCTTAGAAAAATAAAATTCCCCTCAGACAAAGTGAAAAGCATGGTATCAGGACTCTTATCCAGATATTACAAGCACGCTTCGAAAGAGGAACAAATAAAATTAATTAACGATCTGCTTGAAGATCCCCACTCATTTTTAGAAGATGAAACATGGGGTAAAGTAGCAGAAGAAATGGTCATCACAGACGGTGAAGATCAACAAGACAATTTGGAAATAGAACTTACTAGTGAACCTAAACCCTATCGTGTTTTCGGTAAAAAGTTCATCGATCAATCTGCAATTCAGCAAATGGATTTAGCTATGAAATTACCTATTGCGATTGATGGAGCTCTTATGCCAGATGCGCATGGCGGTTATGGATTACCAATTGGAGGAGTTCTGGCGACAGCTAATTCAGTTATTCCGTACGGAGTAGGTTTAGATATTGGGTGCAGAATGAGTCTCACTCTGTACGACCTTCCTGAAAACTACATTGATAGAAACAATTATCAATTGAAAACAACGCTAAAAGAAAATACACACTTTGGGGTTGGTAAAATTCAGGACACCGATGAAGACCATGAGATTTTAGAAAGACCAGAGTTTCGTTCTACTGAATTGCTAAGGCAACTTCACGGAAAGGCTCAAAAACAATTGGGTACATCAGGGTCAGGTAATCACTTTGTAGAATTTGGAAATGTAGTACTTGAGGAAGGGAACTCTTTAGGTTTTCCTGCTGGCAATTACATGGGAATTCTGGCACATTCAGGCTCTAGAGGGTTTGGTGCAACCATTGCGGGTTATTACACAAAAGTTGCGAAAGACGTTTGCAAACTTCCCCGTGGTGCTCAACACCTGGCGTGGCTCGATCTGGATACAGAAGCGGGACAGGAGTACTGGATGTCCATGAATCTTGCTGGTGATTATGCGAAAGCTTGTCACGATGTAATTCACCGTAAGTTGGCAAAATCTCTCGGGATCAAGCCTCTTACTAAAGTTGAAAACCATCACAATTTTGCTTGGAAAGAATCCATGGCAAATGGTAAAACGATGATTGTACATCGTAAAGGTGCTACTCCTGCTGCGAAGGGAAAACTTGGGATTATTCCAGGGTCTATGACTCAGCCTGGATACATAGTGAGTGGACTTGGAGAAGCTACGAGTTTGAATTCTGCTTCACATGGAGCAGGACGAAAGTTAAGTCGTACAAAAGCTAAAAGTTCTATAACTGGAAGCATGATGAAAAAGTTGCTGAAGCAAGAACGAATCACATTGTTGGGAGGAGGAGTTGACGAAGCACCAATGGTCTATAAAGACTTAGAACAAGTTATGGGCAATCAACAGCAATTGGTAAAAACAGAAGGTAAGTTTTATCCACGAATTGTAAGAATGGATAAAGGATAGAAGAATTAAAAAATATTAAAATGGATAAGGAAGACGATATAAAACTATTGCAGCTCACATCTGGTCGAGGACCAGCAGAGTGTTGCTGGGTAGTCGCTCAGGTACTTAAATTCCTAATACAGGAATTGAAAAGTGCTAGCATTACTTACACAGTAATTCATCGTGAAGAAGGAATGGAAAACAATACATTAGTTTCAGCCATAATACAAATCGAAGGTTCCAAGAAGCAGTTGGAATCCATTGCTCCGAATTGGGTTGGCACCATACAATGGATTGGAAAAAGTACGTTTCGAAAATTTCATAAGCGCAAAAACTGGTTTATTGGAATCAACGAATTAGAAATTCCTCCTAACATGAAAAGCATACGAGATTCAGATATTTCGTATCAGTCTACCAGAGCAGGCGGCCCTGGGGGACAACATGTAAACAAAGTAAGTACTGCGATAAGAGCTACACATATTCCAACTGGAATTAGTGTATTAGCCTCAGATCATAAATCTCAAGTGCAAAACAAAAAAGCTGCGCGAATGAGATTAGAAATGAAGCTAAAAACACAAGTACTACTCGAACAGCAACAAAAAGCCAAAGAAGGCTGGCAAAACCATAACGAATTGGAGCGAGGAAACCCCGTAAAGGTTTTTCACGGAACTGATTTTAAGGTTCGCCATAAAAAAGAGAAAAAGAAAGCAGATCGAAAAAAAGTAAAGGCCAAGCTAAAAGGCAACGATTATGAGCAATTTTAAAGCATTTTAATCTACGCAAAATAAATGCGCAGTCAATTAAAACCTTTGTATCGTACTAATTAAAACACGAAAACAAAACATGATTTAACACAGATTTTTTTCGGTCAGAAAAATAATTAAAGATTAAGAAAATGACACTTTCAACAATAGATCAACAATACTTAAAAGTTGTGGAGGACTACCCTTACAATCTTGAAATGGTTGTAGAAAACCTTCAGTATGTAGCTTCATATAGCGATGAGCATGCAGGTATTGCTTATCTGATGGGAAGAATCTACTATGAGCAATTTTACAACTTTGAAGTAGCAGAAGAATATTTCCAAACTGCGTTAGCATTGGATAATACATTCATAAAAACATACTGCTATTATGCTGAGTTACTTACGGAAATAGAGCAATTCGACAAAGCAAAAAAATTGATCGAATATTCATTAACCATACCAGGTATTAGTAAGTCAACTATGCTTCTCAAAGAAGCTAAAGTATTCGAAAAACAAGGTAAGTTCAAAAGAGCTTTAAAAAGTATTAAAAAGGCTCAATTAGCAGCGATTTATGACAATCAATACTGCTTCTTGAAAAGCGAAAAAAGCAGAATAGAAGAGAAGATAGAATTGATTAAGCCTAAAGACAAGAAAAAGAATAAATCAGCTGAAAAGAGCAAGACGAAAAGTAAAACAAATTAGCTAAACAGTTAAATTTTGAACATCTGGAACCGTCGAATATGCGGCGGTTCCTATTAAAAAACTAAATCATGGAAACTTTACTAAACGACAAAGTGCGTTCGTTAGAAAGTATTGTTGAACAAATTAATGATCTATACCCTAATGAAAAAGGGAAATTGGGTTTGTACTGCTATGGACCAGACATAGCCGAAAGCTATATGCGAGCAAACCATGAAGGGGTAGCTAGATTGGCATCGGAACTATTAAAGTCTTCGATCCAACAATACAATACCCCAGAAGATGAGCGACAATATTTGCTTGAAACGGACAAAATAATATGCAACACTGGATTTCCATACTGCGTGGAATATGTGGATTCATTAGATACTGATTTAGAGGAAGAACCTACTCCGCTGCAGGAAATAAAAAACTTTGGGTGGTCAATTGTAATTATTGGAGCACTTATAAGTATGGTAGTTGGAGCCTTCCAAATCGCAAAATGGACTCTACAATAGTTGTTATTATTTAAAACCAGAACCGCTCAATTTGGGGCGGTTCATTTATAACCCGAAAATGAATACTCAAAAAGCTCATAGTAAATCCGAAAAACTTAATCAAATTATCGATAAGTTAGATATGCTTTACGATAGCGATAAAAGTCATATTGAACTAAAATTAGAAAAAGTCCAAGACAAAACAATTCCTTATTTCGTATGTAACGAACAAGGGCTCATGGACTATATCTTCGAACTCCTTACAGTCCTGTTAGAGAAAACTGAAGACCCAACACATATCTACCATCAGTTAGAAAACCATCGTTTCATTAAAAATGGAGAACTAATGCCTCATAGAGTTGAATTCGTAGATGGAGTTAAATTCGTGGATACTACTGACACTGATATTAAAGGTATTTTATTGGGAACAGGGTGTTTCTTAATTATTGGGGGATCAATTATCAGTGCAATTGTCGGCGCATACCACATTTTCCAATGGATACTTACCTAAATCACAGCAACTTACATTGAAAAATTTGTCCAAAATAATTTAAAATATGTATATTGCTGTTCAAACAATTTAACCCCCTAAGTTATGAAATACAAGTACTTATCATTTATTTCTGCATTCTGTATAGGCTTGGCAGGATATGCACAAACACCTAGAATGATTCTTTTAGAACATTTTACGCAAGCTTCTTGTGGTCCATGTGCTACGCAAAACCCTGCTGTACAAACTATATTAGATGCTTCTGCCAACCAAGGCAAAGTAATTAGTGTAAAATATCAAACATCTTGGCCAGGTACGGACCCGATGAACGAACACAATCCTGGAGACGTTGCAACTCGTGTGTCTCGTTTTGGAGTAACTGGAGTACCTAATTCGGTAATTGATGGAAATGTATTTAATGGTTTTCCTACTGAATGGGATCAATCTACATTGGATACAAGGTTAGGAGAAGATTCACCAATGGAACTTACCTTAAGCCACGACTTTGATCCTGGTTTAGATTCAATCCGACTAACCTTAAAAATTAAGGCTTCTGAAAACATTAGTGGAAATAATCTTACTGCTCACTTAGTTGTGATTGAAGAGGAAATTAACTTCGCAGTTGCTCCTGGTTCTAATGGAGAAAGAAATTTCCATAACGTAATGAAGAAAATGATCCCTAACGCGGATGGAACTTCAATTGGGTCAACCTTTACATCTGGAGATTCAATGATCGTTACAGGATCTTGGAAATTCGCTAATGTTTATGATTATAATCAATTGGCAGCAGTGGCGTGGGTTGAAAACGCAACTACCAGAGAAGTTTATCAAGCAAGTTATAGCCCTAAAAAAACGTTTCAAGCCATAGAGGTTGATGAAGCTGGTATTGAATCTGTTTCAGACTTACCATTAAACACCTGTACAGGTGCATTTGATGCGAAAGTGACTATCAGAAATAATGGTTCAAGCAATCTTACTTCTGCTAATATCAACTACTCTGTAAATGGAGGAACGATGGAAACTGTGGCATGGACTGGAAATCTAGGATTGTTAAGTACAGATGAGGTTATCCTTCCAATTTCTTACACTCCTGGAACTAGCGATAATATTGAGATAACAGTATCTGATCCTAACGGTAACACTGATCCGTATGATGAAAACAATGTACATGTTTTTGATCTTGAAAAAGCTGAAAACGTTCAAAATTACATGTTCTTTACCTTAAGACTAGATCAAAATGCTTACCAAACAAGCTGGGAGTTAATCCGTGATTCTGATGGGGCTATAGTGAGAAGTGGCGATTCTTATGGTCAAATGGCAGGGCAGTCTATTGAGCAACTTTGGGTCTTGGATGACGGAGAGTGCTATACATTTAAAATCAAAGATTCTGGTAACGATGGAATGACCTTAGGATCATTTTATAGAATCCAGTCTGGAGATAATAAGTTTGTTCAAATGGGATCACTATTTGGTTCAGGAGAATCAGTATCCTTTACTGGAGATGCTTCTTTAGAATTAACAAAAGATACAACTGGGTGGACTGGAATCGAAGCAGTTGACTTGATGTCATTCGATGTTACTCCTAATCCAACTTCTGAATTAGTTAACATTGAGTTTTCTAGCAATCAAGTGGAGAGCATTGCTCTTTACGATAATCTAGGTAAACTGGTAATGACTGAAGTAACGAAAGGTAGAAGCAATACTCAATTGAACTTGGCTAAATTACCTAATGGAGTTTATACGCTGAAAGCTACTTCTCCACAAGGAGTTTATCAAGAAAAGATTGTGAAGCAATAGCTACTTAGAGAATAATAAACAAATTTTGAAGCTCTCCTCAAGTTTAAAATTTGAGGAGAGTTTTTATTTATACGGCAAATGAACAATGAAACCTGAAAAACTCATTGTATTAGACATAGACGAAACCCTGATTCATGCTACTCATAAGGAAATCTCTAACTGTGATTTTGAAGTAGGAAAATACAAAGTAATTAAGAGACCTTATTTAGATGATTTTTTAGATCACATTAAAAACCATTTCAAAATTGGCGTTTGGTCTTCAGCTTCGGATGATTATGTACTGGAAGTGGTTAATAGAATCTTTCCAGAAAACTATTCTTTGGAGTTTATTTGGGGTCGATCCAAGTGCACATATAAGGTTGATTATTCAAAAATTGAGGAGTATGGCTTTACGGACCCATTTGCGCACGGGAACTATGTTAAACCTCTGAAAAAACTAAAGAAATTAGGTATTGCCCCAATCGAACATATTTTAATTGTCGACGACACTCCTTTCAAATGCTCTCAAAATTTCGGAAACGCCATTTATCCGATTGAATTTACGGGCAACCCAAAAGATCGTGAGCTAATTAGGCTCAGTAAGTATTTAGTAGCATTGAAAGATGTAGAAAATGTAAGAACAATTGAAAAACGAAATTGGCAAAGTAATTATTAGAATACTACTTTTACTAATCACATGGTTCTAATAGAGTTATGAAATAAATTATGGAAGATCGAATCGAATTAGAAATATCAGAAGGAAAAATTAAGAATCTCATTCTTATCAACAAAATCACTCCAATGCCCGTGGCAATTATGCTGTGTATCTTTGCAGCCATATTTTATATCTTGCCTTTTGTTGTAGCCTATTATTCTTACCAAGAATCTGGAAAACCCGAATTTTTCCTGTTGCCAGCCTTTGCCATGTGCTGGTTTATGGGAACATGGTTTTTGCGGATGATGCTCTGGAATAGATTCGGAAAAGAGTTGTTTAAATTCACTGAAAGCACCGTACAATATATTGCAGACTATAAATGGTATCAGAAAAAACCTGTTATAATCAAAAAGCAAGACTGCATAGTTGGTTTACATAAAATTGACGATAAACTTGGTAAGATCATCTTTTTTAATGAAAAGCAAAATGAGGATATTCAATCTGCGTTGGTGTTTCCAATAAATACCTTAGAAAAGATTATTAATAAAATTAACGTTGAAGTAGTTGATATCAAAGTCGAAAAGGTCTATACACTAACATAGTTAATGTTCGATTTATGCACAAAATTCACACCCTCATTGTACTTGTTCTAATGATTTTTATGGTTAGTTGCTCCCCTAACTTTGAATGGGGACATCATTTTTCATTTACAAACAACACAGGCATATTCATAGATAGTTTAGACATTCAAGTCGGAGATTCCATTAACAGGATTGTTGCCAATTGTACAGTTGCACAAATAGATTCATGCAGTTTAGAAGATAATATTTCGGTTCCTAACAAAAACTATCCGCATCCAGTGAAGATTACAATCTATAGTGAGAATCATCAATATCAGATCAAAGCTGATTCATTCGATTGTTATAATTGCGATGGAGATCACGAATACATAATTACAAAGGAAAAGGCCAGTTATAAATTTCATAATTAGAGCATTTATTGTGTTCCCATCGAAAGTTTAGTCCAAATCGTAGATAAACCATTCGTCAAATTGGAGAATTAATCACGGAGGGCTTATCTTCACATATTGAGTAACTTTAAATTTAAGATCACCATGAATCGAATATATTTCTACTTCGGTTTCGCAATAATATCAATCTTCTTGTTGTCAGGATGTAAATCCGAAAATAAACCTGCAACTGACGAAAATAACAACTCGTCACAAGTTGAAAATACGGCGGTAACACCTCCTACTAATACTCAACCTGAGAAAAAAGCGGAACCAAAACCACCAAGTCGTGCTGAATTGCTAGAAGCTAAAATTCATAACGTGGTTAAAGCTTTTAACTCAAGAGATGAGCAAGCTTTGAATAATATGACTTCCCCTGATCTTGGATTTTGGCTGATGTGCAGACCTGGTGTTTTTGATGTTTGCAGACGTAAAGACAAAATCACTTTCCAACTATCTGACCCAGACTACATCCGAATTCTTGACTTTAAAATCGTTCCTGAACTAAAATTTGAAGCAATACCAACTTATGATTGCGGAATGGAAGAATGGACCAAAGTTGGACTATATTGCGACACATCTTTCACGGACGACATCCTTTCTCGAACAGCTACAAATTTAAAAAGCTTTCAAAATGCTCAAATCAGCGACAGTGAAATGGATAACCTTAAAAACGTAGATGAAACTAGCCTTAGAGTTGTATTACATGATGGTGCCGAAGGAGAACTTGTATTCTACTTAACCGAATACCGAAGTCGTTGGTACCTAACTATTCTGGATCAAGTAAGTAGTGATTGTGGGAGTTAAATTATGGCAACATACGCAATTGGCGATATTCACGGATGTTTTGATGCACTAAAAACGCTTTTTCAAAACATAAATTTT
>JAHDFW010000128.1:1347-12199 GCA_020627945.1 Cytophagales bacterium | reverse complement strand
GAGATAAAGTTGATATTCGTGCAATCCGAACTCGATATGTCGTTGAAATAATGTATCAATTTTAACTTCACCTAAACTTTTAAAGTAATCATTATAATAGTTCAGAAACTCTTTTTCATTTAACTCTAATGTCACGTCATTAAGGCTAAAGCCTTTAACGCTAAAAGTTATCATCAATATTAAAAAGAGAAAAGAATGTTTCATCTGCTAACTAAAAACTTCCTCGGGATATTCAACCTTACATAAAAACAACCCCTCTGGTTTTGCAGCTTTTCCAGCTTTTCGTCGGTCTTTAGATGCTAGAATTTGGTCTAACTCGTCTATGGAAAGGTGTCCGTTTGTAATATCAATAGTAGTACCCACAATTGCACGGACCATGCCTCGTAAGAAACGATTCGCAGAAATTTCAAAATGAAACTCTCCATTGCGTTCATACCATTGAGCAGATGTTATATCACAGAAAAAGTTATTCACCTCTGTTTTAACTTTCGAAAAGCTTTCGAAATCTTTCTTTCCAACAAACTTTGCCGCTATCTCATTGAGCAACTCAAGGTTACCGCTGAATGTCGGATAGTAAGAAATTACATCTTGTTGAAAAGGTGTTTTCTCGGTACTTAACTTGTAAATATATGATCTGGAAACCGCATCAAAACGCGCGTGTGTTTCGACCTTAACGGGAACTATTCTATGGATTGCAATGTCCTTGCTCAACATCGCATTGAGTTTGTATTTAACATCCTCAATCGGAATAGAATCTGGCAAATCTACATGCGCAACTTGTTCAGATGCATGAACTCCTTTATCCGTTCTTCCGCTCCCGAGAATTGGTACTTCCTGACGAAAAATTTTACTCAACGCTCCCTCAATTTCTTCCTGAACAGTGCGTGCGTTCGGTTGCTTTTGCCAACCGTGAAGATTGGTGCCCTTGTACGATATGTATAAAAAGTAGCGTTGCATTAATTATAAGAATCAGGTAACCTCTTGCTCAAAACTCATTACTCAAAACTGTTTACCTGCATTCTTGACAATGAAACTTCTTAAGATTAGGATCATCCATCAACTGAAAAGTAATCCCACCAAAACCATAGGTATCAAACATCTTACAATAACGCTTTCGGTTAGTATTTACCGCATTTAGCACAATTGACTGATATTCTGGTTTTGCAACTATGTTTGGATCGATAATAGTCAAATTTAGGTAGTAGAATAATAACTCTTCATTTACGTCTACACTAAGCACATGAGGTTTAAGCAAAGATTTGGCCCAATCATGCCTTCCATAACCCGTAAAAAACTTTGCCATATTCTGAAGATCATCTTCCGTAGATTCCATTTCTTTATAATGATCGTAAATGAACTTCAACGCTTCATTCTTTTCAGCATATTTACGCTCGCTCATCAGGTATTCACATTCGATGATCTTATAGTTAATTCTCAATCTGGCGAGAAGTGTTGGGTGAATATCAAATTGTTTTAGATCTTCAATATTTTGCCAAAGTGTAGCTTTATCATCCGTTTGATCGCCGTACGCCCAAGACTTAATTTTCAGAGCAGCAAGGTTGTAACGGATTCTTTTGTTGTTTGGAAGAAGTGTATTTAGCTTTTCCAATTTTTCGATGGTATTGACTACGTCTTTAGTTTGTGTAAATCGAAATGCAATTTGATCTAATTTAAAGTCCGCATACGTAAGTGAGTTAGGAACTTCAACTGCTTTCATTACTTCATCAGGAGAAATACTGTTACCAATCATTGAAAACAAAGCACGTTGAACTTCAAGCGCTTCACTCAAGTTTTTCTTGTCAATTTTTTGCTTGAAAAGCGAAACCAGTTCAGGTGCTTTCATGTGACGAAACTCATTTTTCTTCTCCAAAACGAGATCCAAAATAGCTTTTCTATGTGTGCTTAAAATCGGTTCTATTTTTTCAGCAGTAGTCGGTTTTGCAAGTTCTGCTTTTATCTCAGCTTTAGACATGAAAATCATTTTACCAAAGTCTGGATGTTCATAAACCTCCTCCATAAATTCGACCCAGTTTTCAGAAGCATGAACATCTGTAATAATGGATTCGTGATTAAGTTCTTCCAGTGCTTTAATAATGCTCTCAGCTCTTTTGGTTTGAAGACGAATGTTGTTGTCTGTTGGACCTTCAACGGACGAGAACGCTGAAATTTTTGCACTTACAATTCTATAGTCCGTAAGGTGAAGCGAGTCGTACAGAGGTTTAATATCTTCCGTTTGGTAATCGAATTTGTTCTTCTCAAATGGAACAACAAACTTCATGTGTTTCTTAAGTAAAACTGTATCCAACTTTTGGATGCGTTGCATTTCAGCTTCGCGATAAAGTCCCATTTCTAAAAGATCCCATTTATGTGTAGCGATATCCCAAAAACGTTCATAGTGACAAAGGTATTTATCACTTAGAAAAAGGATGTTGTATTCTACTTCTTGCTCATCAAGGTCCGATGGAAACTTGCCTATTGGTACGAATACAATTCCACTTTCGTCTTCCTGAGCTAAAGACATTAATTCCTTTGAATAGAGCGGTGGAAATAGTCTTCCTTTAGCAACAATTAGCTTTGGAGTTTTTTTGTCACAAGCATAGATTTCGTGTGGAACCAAATCTACCGCAATTCCACTTTTTTTATCAGCGAAAAGCTTATCAAAATAAACACGATCATTGATTGCAAAGTAGAGCGATTCACCTTGTTTTACGATCCCATACTGAACCTCCATTGGAATCTCATTCAGGACATTTTTACAAGTATTACATACCTCTTTTTCGGACTTACCAGGGTTTACAATTCCATGGAAGGATTGAGCAAAACCAGATAAAATTCCGAATACCAATAAGCTCGTTAAAACAATATGTTTCCTAGCACTTCTCATAAATAATAGCTGCACCTTGTCCAACACCAATACACATGGTAGCAAGGCCGTATTTTACGTTATCTCTTTTCATCATTTCGTGAATCAAAGTAGCACTAATTCTAGTACCACTAGCACCAAGTGGATGACCAATTGCAATTGATCCTCCATTTACATTTACGATATCTGGATTCAGACCTAATTCGTTCATGCAGGGAATACTCTGTGCAGCGAAAGCTTCGTTTAGTTCTACTAGATCTAAATCATTTACGGACAGTCCAGCTCTTTTCAAAGCTTTTAGAGAAGCAGGAACAGGACCCATTCCCATGATTGCAGGGTCTACACCCGCGATAGCAGAACTTACAATTCTTACTTTTGGTGTTAAATTATTTGCTTTTAGAACATCCTCACTTACCACCAAACTAACTGCTGCTCCATCATTCACTCCTGATGCATTACCAGCAGTAACTGTACCATCTTTTTTAAATGCAGCTCTTAGGCTTGAAAGTTTTTCTAGAGATGATAACCTAGGATGTTCATCTTTATCAAAGATAATTGGGTCTGCTTTACGTTGAGGAATTTCAACTGAAACTAACTCATCCGCAAATTTACCAGCTTCATGCGCTGCTTGATATTTAGTTTGAGAACCAAAAGCAAATTCATCTTGCGCCTCACGACTTACATTATATTTTTCAGCAACATTTTCAGCAGTTTCGCCCATTCCACCGGTGAAGTATTCGTCCGCTAGTTTAGGGTTTGTAAACCTCCATCCGATTGAAGTATCGTAGATCTTTGGTTGACGATTCCATGCAGTAGGGGATTTACCCATTACGAATGGCGCGCGAGTCATACTCTCTACTCCGCCAGCAAGGTAAGCTTCTCCTTCGTTAACCATGATTCCTTTAGAAGCATCCATGATAGATTGCAACCCAGAAGCACATAAACGATTTACGGTGATTCCACCCAGTTCGATTGGAAGACCAGCCAACAATGAAGCCATACGAGCAACGTTACGATTGTCCTCACCAGCTTGATTAGCGGCTCCGAAGATTACATCCTCAATTTTACTAGTATCAAAACCTGGATTTCTCTTGATTAACTCACGGATTACATGTGCTGCAAGGTCATCTGGACGGATTGAAGAAAGTGTACCTCCAAATTTACCAACCGGAGTTCTAACTATGTCAACGATATATGCTGATTTCATATTCTAAAAGTTCAAATTTTGGGATTACAAATATAGAAGAATTTTGGGGTAAAATCTTGATGCCTCTAAGGTATACAAACAAAAAAAC
Organism: Cytophagales bacterium; assembly: GCA_020627945.1. GTDB lineage: Bacteria > Bacteroidota > Bacteroidia > Cytophagales > JAHDFW01 > JAHDFW01. Next base: position 8,041 of record JAHDFW010000128.1, on the reverse strand, counting down.
CGAAGCTGAACTAAATCAACTTCGGTTTTCTAAATGTAAGTATCAAATTATCTATTTCTGGATGATTAATTTTTCAGTGTAAACATTATCATCATTTATCATTTTTATTCTTACGAAATACACTCCTTCATCCAAGGATTCGAATTCCATGTATTGATTTCGAAGGTTATTTCGACTTTCAATCACCTGACCAAGTTGATTAAGAACTTGAATGTTTTCTATCAAACCTTGATCTGTTGAGATAATAAACTGTCCGTTTGAAGGATTAGGAAAAATACTAATCTCTCGATTTGATAATTGATTACTAATTCCATTTAATAATTGCATGTCAATGTAGTCAGCGGCTTTAAGGTGTCCGTAAATAGGGGTTTTTTCCGCACAATAAAGATTCAGATATACTTCATATACGCCATTTTCAGTTACATAGTGCTGATCGTTTAGTACTAACGTAGTTTGGTTAGTAAACGTGATGGTCCACTCTACATTTAGAATTGTAACACCAAAGGTTAGATCAGGATCCGATAAAGAATAATTCGTTACTTCCGCAGATTCTATGTCATTATAATCGATATCACAGTTTTCATGTGGATCACCAATCAAACTTAATGTTATTACCGAGTCTGGATAATCGTTATTATTGATCAATAAAGAGGAATCCGCTGCAGCAATTAAGAAATATTCAACTTGTGACCTGCCAGCACCATCCGTTACTTCCACGTAATAATACCCCGGACATAGCCCTGTGGCGGAGGCACCTGTGGTCCCATTAGAATAATAGTAATTATAGGGTTCTGTTCCACCAGTAACGGAAGCAATAACCGACCCGTTGCAAGTTGCAGACCCATCCGCATCAACCATGTCTAATGAAACAACTAGTGGTGGTGGTGGTTGGATAAACCCTCCGAGAGTATCCAGGTAAAATAAGTTTTGCATACCAAGTACTTCGCCATAATCATCTTCATAATAAACATGGTAATAACCAGTATCAGCATTATTTGGCAAGTTGAAATTAGCAAACGCAAGACGATAACCATTTCGATAAAAACCTGTGCCGTTCACCTTGCTCCCATTACTAGAGTTTACCATCCAAACTTTTGCAGCACTTGAGCCTTGTTTGAATACTTCGTAAGTACCGCTGAACGAAACGCTAATATTATCTCCTTGGTTTGCAATTGATGGAGTCATGTCAAATGCTGGAGGTAGAGCAGGAAGAACGGTAAAGCCATCTGTAATTACTACTTGACCGTCCAAATCGCTTTCATAAACCACGTCGTAAGACCCTTCATTCGCATTAATTGGAATAAAGAAACTTCTTGTAGCGCTGGTAAAACTGTTGATCCATCCGCCTCCATAGATCATATTATTTCCTTTAACCAATTTAAATGTGGCTGTTGGAGAAGCTTGAGAAAAGGAAGTGTTGATTCCACTAAAGCTAACATCTACATACTCCCCTTTGTTACCTTCATTTTGATCAATACTAATTTCTTTAGTGGCAGCAGAGCCTAGTAAAAACGTATTGTTACTTGCTAAAGCTGCAACGGTACCGTTTGTAAAACTTGCCCGATAATAGCCAGTACCTGCATTAGAAGGTATATTATAAGTCACAGAAGCGTAATTGTCATTATGAATTACGTAACTCGCAGCGGCAATAATACTAAAAGGATTATTTTCGTCCACCAATTCAAACTGTGGGTTAGGCTGAGAAAACTGCAAACCATTTCCGTAAAAGTCAATTGTTATGGTTTGGCCTTGCTGGCCATAAAGGTCTCCGTCCATATGAAGTCTTTTCTCTATATTGATCGTAAAACCTCCACTTAGCACCATGTTGCCATCGATAGGTGTGGAGCAATGGACATCATAGAGCCCAATAATAGCGTTACTTGGAATATTAAAATAGACGTTGGAGCTTGTTGCGCTGGAAGTATTGAACCACGAATCATAAATAGTTGAGGAACCTTGCTGACTAGTCATCCAAAAAGTAGTTGACGTTGATTGCGTAAAATTTGTACCTACTCCAGAAAAACTAACACTGATGGATTCACCTTGATTTCCTTGATTAGGATTAACACTAAAGCTTTGTCCTAAAGAAATACCAATAGTAAAGAAAACAAAGAAGGTTGATGTAAGAATAGATTTTAGCATATTTTGGACATTTTACGTATGATTAAATATAAGAATTATTTACGAACTATTAAAACCCTTATATACCAATGGTGCAATTGGGCTTATGAATGGTTGATTTCACTGTTTTAATGGACAATGAAATTACAACACCTTCATACACTTTCGTTCAAATTCCTTTCGATTTCCACGACTGGAAAAATATGCGTTTTCTACTCCTAAATTTGTTTTTGATACAACGACCTTGTTTGTCTTAATATTGTGTTCCAGGTTGTTGAATGTAACTCGCAGCAATTGATAGAACTTTTTGTCGATCGTTCGATCTTGAATAGTGAATAATAATTGTGCAGATTCTTCATATTGCTTCGTTTTTATGTAAAGCAATGAGAGATTCATAACGGCTTCATGAAATGAAGAGTCTAATTGTATTGATTGGTTCAAATAGGGCTTAGCTTCTTGGTAGTGTTCAAGAAATAAATGCATGGACCCAAGGTTGTTTAGGGTATGAATATGATACGGGTTGGCTTCAAGAGCTTCTTCCAATGTATTGATTCCTTCTTCATGCTTTCCTTGTTGAAATATTTCCATACCCACATAGTACTTATGAGGTGCAGAAAAGGGATCTAGAGAGTAGAAAAAGTTATCGGCATTTCCAGAGTGCTTTATAACCTTAGACTTATTCCCGGATTGTTGATATTTTGCTGATTTTGTAGCTTCCAATTCATGAGTAAACCGAATCGTGCTAATGTAAATAAAAAGTCCAAAAGGAATGATTAAAGCATAAACCCCTAAAACGTGGATCCTTATTAAGCCTTTCTTTGTCTCCAATTCAGTGTTTTGAGGCAAAGATGCAAATACGATCAGAGTTACAAACAATAATAGAACTAATGGCCTTTCGGTAGGGAAGCTAAATAGACATGTAATTATAAAGCCTATAATGCTGAACACTAGTGAGCCGTATATTAGGTTGGGTTTTTGTTGGAATAAATGGATCATTAGAAATGTTAGTAAAACAATCAGAATCAAGATCGGTGCAATTCCAAATTCTGCGGCTAATTGAAGGTATTCATTATGTGCCCTTTGAATAAATACGTCCCTTTTTTTACCGTGCGGAGTTGTACTGTATTTTGGGTAATGGATCCTCCAATTACCTCCTCCCACTCCAAAAGGGTGCTCTTTAATCATATTTAGAGTGGATTTCCAGATTTGAACTCGAACTTTAGCACTGTTAGCCGAGCTTGTGGTGTAGTCGGAAAAATAAATGGACTCCTTTACTTTATTCCTTAACTCTGAAGAAGAAACTATTCCTAATGATCCAATTAAGATGCCTGCTCCAACAAGAATGAAAACCAGCCGTTTCATTTTTTTTGTGGTGGATTTTGAGCTGACTAAATATATGAAAAGTCCTATACCACCAATAAGTATCGCTAACCAAACCGATCTTGTCCTTGTAAAGACGATATAAAAGGAGCCTAAAAGAAGACCAAGGAAGGCAAGTATTTTAACCACAATATTTTTGTTTCGGCTTGCTTCCAGTAAAAAAGGGATCGTTAATAACAGATAAATTGAAAACTGATTTTTGTGAGCAAGCCATGAGAATATTTTGTATTGATCAGTATTAAATCCATGTTCCACATGTTGATTTATTGCTACAAAAATTAGAACTAAATGAGAAATACTAACGGCTACGCTAACCTTTCCGAATAGACCTTTTGTTTGTTTTGCATATTGGTAAAGGATTAGGCCAAAACCAACGAAACTTGTAAGTCTTACCCAATGAAAAATGGCCTCACCCTTATTAATTGACAAGAAAATAGAAATTCCGCTTAGTAAAATAAGACCTAGCAATAGCCAAATAACATGACTTTTTAGTTGAATGGGTGAGTTTTTAAAGGATTTAAAAGTTGCACCTAAAAACACCATAGTAAAGAGTCCAAATGTTAAGTTACGTATGGGCATCACTGGGTCTAAAAGACCTGAGTGATGAACAATAGGCATCAAAAGAAACAACGCGAATATTATAACTGTTGTTAACTTGTTTTGGCTTTGCTCAGGAATAGGTTTCATACCTAAATATATAACTCTGTTACGAACCCTTTAAAAATTATCAACAAAAAAACCGAAGCTGAACTAAATCAACTTCGGTTTAAATATTGTTTGGGGTTCTAATTACTTAGAAGCAGCCCACTTACGAATCTCAGTTCTGAACCACTCATCAGCAGCGTCAGTCCACTTGTAGTTCTCACGGATGTAAGCCATAGTATCTTTTTCAGTATCAGTGTAAGATGCACCATCTTTAACAGCCTCTAACAATTGAGAAGCATCATCTTTAGAAAGACGACCGTCTCCTCCACCTTCTGTTAGCTTATCAGCTAAGTCGATCAATTCACCATCGTATTTTTTACCGTCAATAGTTTTGTAGTATCCCATGTTAATAAATGTTTTGGTTAATAAATTCTTTGCTAATATCTGCTTTTTATCGGAAAAACAAAATCTTGAGACCGATAAAACACTTCAATTAGTACTCCAAAAGCTCATTAATTGCTAAAACCATTCTATCTTTTGGTAAAAACTGCTCTTCAAGCACTGGGGCAAAAGGAACTGGTGTGTCTAAACTTCCAACTCTTTTCACAGGAGCATCAAGGTTTTCGAAGCAGTATTCGCTTATCCAAGCCGCAATTTCACCTCCAATACCACCAGTTAAACAATCTTCGTGTAATACCACTACTTTTCCTGTTTTTTCAACCGTTTCTTTTACCGCGTCTTTATCCCAAGGCAATAGTGTTCTAAGGTCAATGATATCAGCTTCGATATCATTTTCTGTACAGTAATCCACTGCCCAACGAACTCCCATACCGTAGGTAATAATAGAAACGTCTTCACCGTCCATTGCTTTAGCTGCTTTACCAATTTCTACTGTGTAGTAGTCATCAGGAATTTCTTCACTCACAGAACGATACATTACTTTGTGCTCAAAGAACATCACAGGGTTCGGATCTTCAACTGCTGCACACAACAATCCTTTTGCATCTCGTGGATTCGAAGGATACACGATTTTCAAACCAGGAGTATGGAAGAACCACGCTTCATTAGATTGAGAGTGAAATGGTCCAGCTGCTACACCAGCACCTGTAGGCATTCTCACCACAACGTCAGCATTTTGTCCCCAACGGTAATGTGATTTTGCAAGGTTGTTTACGATTTGGTTAAATCCGCAAGTCACGAAATCTGCGAACTGCATTTCTACCATAGTCTTTTTTCCACGGATAGACATCCCAAGTCCAATTCCTACGATAGCCGATTCACATAGTGGAGTGTTTCTCACTCGATCTGAACCAAAGTCATTTAAGAATCCTTCTGTAACTTTAAATACTCCTCCGTAATCTGCAATATCCTGACCCATCAAGACTAATTCAGGGTGTTTTTCCATTGATTGACGAAGTCCATCAGAAATTGCATCTACAAAACGTTTTTCAGAAGTGCTCCCTGTTGCTTCCACCACCTCTTGGTTGTGAGCTTTGTACATGTCCGAATATTCCTGATCTAAACTTGGTACAGGAAGAGGTTTATCGTAAGCTATTTGAAGGCCTGCTTCAATTTCTTTTTTGATCTCTTCACGGATTTCGGTAACCTTCTTTTTAGAAAGCACCTTTTCCTTGATCAAATAACGTTCGTAATTTTCAATTGGGTCTTTTTCAGCCCATTTATCCATTAATTCTTTTGGAACATACTTAGTTCCAGAAGCTTCTTCATGACCTCTCATTCTGAAAGTCAGAGCTTCGATAAGAATTGGTTTAGGGTTAGCACGGATGCTTTTTGCAGCCTGACTGATGGTATCGTAAACTTCAAGTACATTGTTTCCGTCTACTTGAAGTGCGTCTATTCCGTAAGCTGGCCCTTTATCAATAAAATGTTTGAACTTGAACTGTTGGTTACTAGGTGTAGAAAGACCATATCCGTTGTTCTCAATAACGAAAATTACAGGTAAGTTCCATACTGCTGCTACGTTCAAGGCTTCATGGAAATCACCTTCACTTGCTCCACCATCACCTGAGAAAACTAATACTGTTTTTTCTTGTTTGTCTAGCATATCAGCTAATCCAATTCCACTTGCAACTGCCAGTTGAGGACCAAGATGAGAAATCATACCTACGATATGATGCTCATTTGTTCCAAAATGGAATGAGCGGTCTCTACCTTTAGTGAAACCATATTCCTTACCTTGAAATTGAGCAAAAAGTCGGTCCCACCCAATCTTACGAGTACTAAAGACCCCAAGATTACGGTGCATTGGAAGGATGTATTCATTTTCCTCAAGTGCTAATGTTGCACCTACTGAAATTGCTTCCTGCCCAATTCCTGAAAACCATTTACTGATTCTACCTTGTCGAAGAAGGATAAGCATCTTTTCTTCAAACATTCTAGGTTTTACGAGCGCCTCATAAATTGTTATAAGTTCCTCGTTGGAGTAGTTTTTTCTATTAAAGTTCATCGTCCTTTTTGGATCACAGTTGTGATGGGCAAAAATACATAAATCGCCAACCCGCAAAAATGTAAACTGTTTTTTTTTAGT
>JAHDFW010000128.1:0-1247 GCA_020627945.1 Cytophagales bacterium | reverse complement strand
ATGAAAATAAAAGTAGGATTTGGATATGATATCCATCAGTTGGTTGAAGGTCGTGATTTTTGGCTTGGGGGTGTAAAACTAGATTATCATAAAGGAGCAAAAGGACATTCAGATGCGGATGTATTGATCCACGCAATTTGCGATGCACTTTTAGGAGCGGCAAATTTGAGGGATATCGGATATCATTTTCCAGATACAGACCCTAAATATAAAGGAGCAGATAGTAGAGTACTTTTGGCAGAGGTTATCAAACTGTTGAAGGATAAGGGTTACACGGTTGGAAATATTGATGCAACGGTATGTTTGGAGAAACCAAAAGTAAACCCTCATATTGAAGCAATGAAAGCTGTGCTTTGTCCGATCATGGAACTAGAAGATGATGATTTTTCTATTAAAGCTACCACATCTGAGAAGATGAGTTTTGTTGGAGAGGAAAAAGGAGTAAAGGCTTATGCAGTGGCTTTGATTCAGAAATTGCAGTAGATAAAATGGTTCTGGGTAGATAATGATGTACCATAGCTTCATCAGAATATTCGAACCGACATTTTATTATTAACGTTGAAACACGATATTATATGAAATTGAAAGGAATAATTACGGTTGTATTGGGTTGCTTGGTAACAAGTTTAGTTGCCCAAAAAGACATGGGAGTTAAATTTGACTCTACGGCATATAAATATGCACAAACTATTAAAGCAGAGGATTTATCAGAGTATTTGCATGTATTAGCTTCTGATGAATATGAAGGGAGAGAAACAGGGAAAAAAGGCCAGAAAATGGCTGCTAAATACATTGCCAAACACTTTGAAGATTGGGGTTTGAAACCCGTTGGAACGGATAACTCTTACTTTCAAAAGTTCGAAATGGTAAACAAAAGCTACAAACCGATTTCATTTAGTGCTGGTGATAAGTCATACGAGGAGTGGTCTGATTATATTATGCTTAGTCGTGATTATGAAAATAGAAACCTAGAAGCTAGTATCGCGGTAGTTGTGGTAGATGAAGATGGAGCAAGGTATAATAAGGAAGAAATCGACGGTAAAATTGTTCTCTTTCTATACAAGGATAAAAAAGCGGGTCGTGAGATAGTAGATGGTGTGATGAACGAATGCTATTCTAATGGTGCGAAACTAGTTGTGGATGTTTGGGAGTCAGGTGATAAGATTGAAATTAGCTATGGGTTTATTCGCTATCTTAAAAGAGGAAGACTAATGTTTATAGGAGAACCTACTACAACCAGATTTGCT
>JAHDFW010000127.1:9463-12231 GCA_020627945.1 Cytophagales bacterium | reverse complement strand
TTAATAATATGTAAACTAATCTTCTTCTATTGTTCATTTAGTCCGAACTGATCAAAATGATGTCGGACATGTTTGAAATGAAACTGAAGCCATTCATCGTAATTCAAATTACCGAATGCTGGATGTAATGGTGTAGCGTTGTTATTCTTATCGTGATATGCAAAGAATGATATCAACTGTTTAAAAAACGACACTTTAGCTTCTTCCATTGATTTGTACTTTAAATCTCGCAGTTTAGGTTCTTTACCTCCAATTACTATGTTTTTAGCAAAAGGCTCGTTGGTCATTAAAGTAACTTTACGTCTATTAGCCTCTTCTTGACTATGACGCATGTCCGTTAATTCCACCGCTCCGTTCGAAATTTTAAAAGAACCTTCCAGATGTTCGAGCATATGTTGCGGAGTCATAATTCCCCATAAAGGTTTGTTCTCCGGTCTCAATCCACTCACTAATAAGGTTATTTCCTTCGAAAGATAATCTTCCTTTCTGAAACGCTCAATATTAATTTCTTCCTCTTCCATTGCAAAATAAACTATCTCAATTAAATTCTAAAATACGTAATTTACCGTAAAATGTGACTGGTATCATTGGCAATTTCCAAGGAAAAGTCATTTTCATTGTAATTTAACAGGTATAAGCACAAATTACTGTGTTTATATTGGTCCATATCCTTAAGGGGAGTTTCTAATACCAAGCTTAGTAAAATACGTATTGCCCGTCCATGCATACAGATCAATACATTTTCTTCATCCTGGTTGGATAAAATATGATCCATAGCTTCTTTTTGACGTCTGTAAACGTCCATTGGGCTTTCACCTCCCTTCACAGGAACCTCGGTATTACCAATTTTCCATTCCGCAACGACCTTTTCAAAGTCCTCATCGTTGTTTGGATCAATCTTCTTGCCCTCCTTTTCTCCCCAACAGATTTCGTCTAAACCAGACAAAGTTTCTATACCAATCCCTAATTCAACAAATTTACTTACGCTCTGTTGACTTCTTTTCAAGGTCGAAGTATAGATTTTATCAAATGGCACTTCCTTGTATTTATTGAAGAATGCTTCCGCTTGAGCCCGCCCTGTATCATTAAGATCTGAATCTATGCCAGACCCTTGTACAATCCCTTGAAGGTTGAAGTCTGTTTGTCCATGACGGACCAAGTATATTTTTTTACTACCCAATTTTACTATATTTTTGAGGCGCGAATTTACGAAAATATGATTAACCCAAAAGCTACAATTGAAGTTCTCAATAATTCCAGTGCTGGAAATATGGTTGGACACCTTGGAATAGAGTACACAGAACTTGGTGAAAATTATATTATTGGACGAATGCCCGTAGACGAAAGAACTGTTCAACCCCTGAATATGTTGCATGGTGGAGCTTCTGTTGTACTAGCTGAAACATTGGCCAGTGTTGGAGGGAATTTATGCGTTGATAATAAGACTCAATTTGTAGCAGGACTGGAAATTAATGCCAACCATATCAAAGGGGTTAGAAAAGGTAATGGCTTCGTAACTGGTAAAGCAAGCATTGTTCATTTGGGTAAAAAAACTCAAGTTTGGACCATTGAGATTAAGAACGATCAAGGTGATTTGGTATGTGTAAGCAGAATTACTCTAGCGGTCATTAATAAAAAGTAGAAGTTTAGAATGAGCATGGCCGATAACATCTTATCTCTTATAAACTCTTGTAAAAACGAGCAGAAAGGATTTGCATTCTTTCGTCTTCCATATGATAATATCGTAAAATTCATATTCGGAGAAATCATGGAGGTAAAAAGCCCTAATGAAATTAAAAGATTAGGTGAGGGTTATTATATGCAACCGTTTCAACCAACGGAGAACGGAGCATTCATTAAGTCTGAACAAAATTTTGAACTTAGTATTGATGACTTTGATTCTGTTTTAATTGGCATTGGAACTGAATCTTTCTACTCTTCATCTGAAGACCAAATAACAACCACCGAAGCCAGTTACATTAATTATGTAGACCAAACCGTCGAAGAAATTAAGACTGGAAACTATAAGAAAATTGTTTGCGCTAATCAGGAACAGGCAGAAAAGAATAATGCTCTACCAATTCAAGCTTTTATAGAAGGTTGTAAGCAACATGATCATGCTTTTGTAGCATTGCATTCTACACCTAAATTTGGAACTTGGTGCGGCATAAGTCCAGAATTACTTTTGGAAGTTAATAAAGGTAAACTTCATACAGTAGCGTTGGCAGGAACTCAATTAAAAAGACCTGAAATCAACGAGGAAACAGCCGCATGGACTCAAAAGGAAATTGAAGAACAGGCCCTTGTGAGCAGGTACATTATCAATTGTTTCAAAACGATTCGTTTGCGCGAATTTGAAGAAGAAGGACCAAAAACCGTGCAAGCTGGAAATTTACTTCATCTTAAAACTGACTTCTCAGTACACCTAAGTGATACAGATATTCGCAATCTACCTTTTGTATTACTTCCATTATTACATCCAACTTCAGCGGTTTGTGGAATGCCTAGAGAAAAATCTTTGAACTTCATAACACAAAATGAAGGGTTCGACAGATCATTATATGCGGGTTATCATGGTCCTGTTTATGACGAGGAACAAATGCATTTATTTGTCAATCTACGTTGCGCGCAAATAAAACATAATGAAGTAATCTACTATGCTGGTGCGGGAGTAACTAGTAATTCAGACAGTGAAAAAGAATGGATTGAAACCCAGAATAAGAAGATTGGAATGAAGGAACTTGTTTAGTTTTTAGTTTTTAGTTCTT
>JAHDFW010000127.1:0-9363 GCA_020627945.1 Cytophagales bacterium | reverse complement strand
GTTCTTGGTTTTTAGTTCTTGGTTTTTAGTTCTTAGTTTTTAGTTCTTAGTTTTTAGTTAATTAGAACAAACTATAAACTACGGACTACAAACTAGAAACTACAGACTACAAACTAAACACCAGCAATTACTTCTTCCTTATAAAGCTTTCCTTGCCAATAATCTTTTTCTCTTAATCGCTTTTCAATTTTATCTACGATTTCGAAATTCTTTACTCCCCAATGTGGCGCTAATAACAAATGTGCTGGAGATTGGCTTATGAAACGCTCAATAACAATATCGGGACGCAAGCGAGCTACAAATTCTGTAATCAAATCGATGTATTCATCCATGTCGAATAGTTGGAACATCTCTGGTTCTTTTTTCAACTGGTGCGCCATCATAGTATGTTTGATGATCTGTAACTGATGGAGTTTAAGAGAGTGGATGGGCAACTTATTAAGTTCATAAACGTGACCTAAAATATCTTCTCTACTCTCCCCTGGTAAACCTAAGATCATGTGTGCACCTAAATGCATTCCTCTGTCTTTACTTAATTGGTAAGCCTCCTTTGTTTCTTCAAAAGTATGACAACGATTAATAGCGTCTAAGGTCCTGTTTAACGTGCTTTCTACCCCAAATTCTAAAGACACGTAGTACTCTTTTGCCAAATCAGACATAAACTGAATCAAATCCTCGTTGATGCAATCTGGTCTTGTACCGACCACAAGTCCAACAATATCAGGATGATTCACTGCTTCTAAATACAGCTCTTTAACCAACTCAATGTCCGCATAGGTATTTGTATACGCTTGAAAATAAGCCAAAAACTTATTGATAGGTTTTTTCTTCTTTGAGAAAAATTCAATTCCCGTATTCAATTGATCGGTGATCGTCACGGTTGGTTTGCAGTAGTTGGGATTGAAGGAGTTATTATTGCAATAAGTACAACCTCCTACTCCTTTGCTTCCATCACGATTTGGACAGGTAAAACCTGTATCCAAAGAAACCTTCTGCACTCTCTCATCAAATTGTGTCTTGATGTAAGAACTATAACTATTATATCTTTTACCTCCTCCGAATTCCATTTCCATGATTCTCAAATGAAAAGGCAAAATTACGAAAATTAGCTGAATATCAGATAACAATAGAAATTCCTTATCACACAAGTTTGATTATATTTGTTGTGACTACACTAATCTTTGATTGATCCAAATGCTTAAAGTTATTTATCTCAGTATCATCGCTTCAGTTATTACTGGGGTTTGCGTTGGTCAAACCAATTTCACAGATCACACGTTTAATCTGGCAAACCCTAATGTTAATACAGGTCTGGCTCTAGCTGTATCGGACCTCAATAGTGACGGGTTAGATGATATTATTAGAGTTCAGCAAAATATATTATATGTTGATTATCAATTGGGAAATGGTCTATGGTCAGGAACTACTCAAAATTTATCTGGGTATGAACCATGGAGCTTATGTGTTGCAGATATTGACAAAAATGGATATCAGGATATCTTTATTGGGTATCGATATGATACTCTTGAAGTATTTATGAACGATAGTACCGGAGAAAAGCTTTCTCCAGTCACTTTGGCTAATTCCAATAATATTTTCTCACAGGCTTCCAACTTCGTAGATATCAATAACGATGGACATACGGATCTTTTTGTTTGTGACGATGACGAAATTGCCAAAGCTTACAAGAATGATGGAAGCGGAAACCTAATTTTAGATAATTCTCTAATTAATGCAGTATCTGCTTACCCTTCTGATAATTCTGGCAACTATGGTTCGGTGTGGACAGATTATGATAATGATGGTGATATTGACATGTATCTATCAAGGTGTCGGGCAGGAGCAACTAATCCTCTTGATGGAAGAAGGGTGAATCAACTTTTTCAGAATGATGGGTCTGGTAATTATACGGATGTTGGAGAGAGTGTAGGAATGGTTCCTTATCTACAATCTTGGTCTACTGATTTTGCTGATATTGATCTGGATGGAGACTTAGATGCTTTAGTATTAAATCATGGAGGTTTAAGCTACCTTTATATTAATAATGGAGATGGTACGTTTATACCGGATTCAATCAACGCGATAACTCAAACTCTAAGCGATTCTCTATATACATTCGAGGGAATCTTCGAAGATTTAGATAATAACGGTTTTGAGGACTATATAAATACTAACTATAAAGGGACTAGTTACATCTTTTGGAACGACTCAGGTGTATTTACTCCTGACACTTTAAATTTGTATGCCACTACAGTGCCTGCCAAAGGCTTTGCACAAGGAGATCTAAATAATGATGGATTCATAGACTTAATCGTATCATACTCTGAGGGCTTTTTCACACTTAGTACGCAACCTGATAAAATGCTTATTAACTCTGGGAACTCGAATAACTTCCTAAAAGTAAAGTTACAAGGAACAAGCAGTAATATTAATGGAATTGGTGCTAGACTGGAGTTATACGGAGATTGGGGGAAACAAATTAGAGAAATAAGATCAGGAGAAAGTTATGCTATTTCGAATAGCCTTACTGCGCATTTTGGGATAGCAGCTCACTCGGAAATAGATTCGCTGATTGTAAGGTGGCCATCTGGACAAGTATCTAAAATTTGTTCACCTAAGCCTAACCAGACGCTTTCTATAATTGAAAATGATGATTCCTTCTCAGGTTTATCCATCAATCTAGCAAATCTCCAATCCCACATTGAATTAACTTCAACTGAATTTCTAGCACCTAAAAATGAATATTGGATTATCAACGGAACAGATTCTGGTTTTACCAATCCTTTCTCATATCCACTGACAGGACCAGATACATTAGAAATCTGTAAGATTAATAACTATGGTTGTACCGAGCTGGATAGCCTATGTAAAACTTATCATCTGGATACCGCTGGAGTAAATTCATTTTTCACTTATTCAGACTCATTAACTACCATTGCTTTTTCAGACTCTTCGACTTCAAGTGTTCCAATAAACGAATGGTTCTGGGATTTTGGTAATGGCTTTACATCTACGGATACCAACCCTGTATTTCAATTTACACAGCCTGACACCCAGTTTGTTTGTCTCACAGTAACCAACGCGGCCTACGTTCAAAATACATTTTGCGACTCTATCATTTTCACATGTTCTAGACCAGTCAGTGATTTCACTTTCCAACTAGATGGGAAAATTTTAGATCTCGAAGATGCAACAGAATACAACATGATTGTTGATAGCAGTAATTATTTTGATTTAGGAACTGGAATCAAATATCTGGGACCAAGCTTAAGTCGAACTTTACCAGATACAGGCTTGTACCAAATTTGCAATGTTGCAAGTAGCGGTTGTGGTACCGATACGATATGTAAAAGCATAAATGTTCAGTGCAATCGTCCTAAAGCCAATTTTGGACTTGAAGTCAACGGTCGTACCGTAGAAATTTCAGATTCAAGTATTACAGATACGTTAGAGTTATCGTATAACTGGCAATTTGGAGATGGAAATCTTAGTAACAACGCTTTAGTAAACTCTCATACCTATATTATTACCAATGTATACTATGAATTTTGCCTAACGGTGGCTAATTCTTGTGGCAGCGATACTAAATGTGAATTTATATTTCCCTGCATTAGACCTACTTTAGATTTTAAGATCAACGCGGATGGTTTCACATTTACATTTGATAGTGTGGTAGCTTTACCAACCGCATTTGTGAGTTGGGATTTAGGAGATGGTACATTTAAGGCTGGAGATAGACTTGAATATACATACGGCGATACAGGACAGTACACGGTTTGTGTTCAAATAGACGATCCATGTGGTTCAGATACTTTATGCAAACAAATAAGCGTAAAACCTACATCGGTAGCTGAAGACATAGAATATTCGAAGCTAAATATAATGGTTTATAACCACCGATTGGAACTTTCTGGAAGTGAACAGCTAATTCAAGGAAACGTAAACATCTACAATTCTCTGGGGCAAAAAATAAAATCGCAAGTACTGACTCAGGCTAAGATTAATGTAGATATTACAACTTTCAAAGCAGGCATTTACATCATCACCGTTGAAAAAGATGGCTTTTTAGCCAGAAAACGTGTAATTATCCACTAAATCAAAACCATTTAAGAAAAAACTCGTAACTATCAGATGGTTTTGTAAATTAGCGGCTTGTAATAACTACAATAACAATACTTAATATAAAATGTTAAACATAGTATTATTTGGACCTCCGGGTGCAGGAAAAGGAACTCAAGCAGTCAAAATCGTCGAAAAGTATAATCTTCATCACATTTCTACAGGAGATGTATTTAGATATAATATCAAAAATGAGACGGCTTTGGGAAGTTTAGCTAAGAGTTTTATGGATAAGGGAGAATTGGTTCCTGATGAGGTTACAATTCAAATGTTGGAAGCGGAGGTTGATAAAAATCCTGATGCTGCAGGGTTTATTTTTGATGGATTTCCAAGAACTAAAAATCAAGCAGGTGCGCTTGAGAAATTCCTTAGAGCAAAAAACTCTGGAATTCGCGCAATGATTGCTCTTGATGTTCCTGAGGATGAATTAGTAAAAAGACTTCTTTTAAGAGGTAAAGATTCAGGTCGTAAAGACGATAGCAACGAAAGCATCATCCGTAACCGAATCAATGTTTACAATGAGCAAACTTCTGTAGTTGCCAACTTCTACGAAGCTAAGGGCCACTTCAGAAAAATTGATGGTGTGGGAACTGTAGATGAGATTTTTGACAAAATTTGTGGTGCTATTGAAGAGTTAAACTAGTAAAGCACAAAATAAAATCAGATATTTGCCGAAGGATGATGTATTTAATGTCATCCTTCATTTTTTTTTAGACCAATAGTACATTGCCAAAAACCAATTTCATAGATCACGTTAGACTTCATTGTAAGTCTGGTAAAGGGGGTGCAGGTTCTGCTCACTTCCGTAGAGAAAAGCATGTTCCTCAAGGTGGACCAGATGGTGGTGACGGTGGTCGTGGTGGTCATATCATTTTGCGAGGTAATCGAAACCATTGGACACTTCTTCATCTTAGATACCAAAAGCATATTTTTGCGGATGGAGGAATGCCTGGAGGAGGATCTACCAGTACTGGAGCGAGTGGAGCTGATAAAATAATGGAAGTTCCTCTTGGGACTGTTGCAATGATTGCCGATTCTAACGAACCATTGGGGGAGGTTACAGAACATGGCCAAGAAATTGTACTACTTAAAGGAGGCCGAGGTGGATGGGGAAATACACACTTCAAGTCAGCTCTGAATCAATCACCACAACATGCTCAACCTGGAGAAGATGGGCAAGAAGCTATTATAGTACTAGAACTAAAAATGCTTGCTGACGTTGGGTTGGTTGGATTTCCTAACACAGGTAAATCTACTCTACTTTCTGTTGTTTCAGCAGCCAAACCAGAGATCGCGAATTACGAATTCACCACTATTACTCCCAATGTAGGTGTTGTATCTTATTATGATGATCAGTCATTTGTAATGGCTGATATTCCTGGAATTATTGAAGGAGCTTCGGAAGGTAAGGGATTGGGACATCAGTTCTTACGTCATATTGAAAGAAACCCAGTTTTGCTTTTCATTATTCCAGCTGATGCGGATGACATTAATGAATCCTATCGCATTCTACTGGATGAGTTAGGAAAGTACAATCCAGAGTTATTAGATAAAAATCGAATCTTAGGAATTTCGAAAGCAGATTTAGCTGAAGGTCTTATTGATGAAATGGAAGCAGAGCTCAATATTGACGTTCCATATGTATTCTTCTCTTCGGTTACTCAAAAAGGAATACAGGAGTTAAAGAATCTTATTTGGGAGAATTTGGTATAAATATTATAACGCCTGCAACCCTAGTGTATTAAACACCGTTATAGTACTGACCATTTTCTTTTGTATGCAAAAAATCTTTATTCTTATTACACTTCTCGCAGGATCTTTTCTTCAAGTCAAAGCACAAAACTGGAAGTTATTCAATCCTGAAAATACATACTCTTATAAACACTCCGATTCAGTAAAGTACGTAACCCATGTCATCAAGGTTGAAAACATATTTCAGGATCAATCCAATTTAGATTCCTTATATGACCTAAACGATGTCTGGAAAGAATGTAACACTTGCACAAGAGATGGTTTTCTAGTTGGTCCAAAACCCCAGTATTTTGGTTATCAGATAAAAGCGCTTACCGAACAGAGTTATCAGTTTTTAAGAGAAAAAGACACGCTTAATATTCGTTTAGATCTCCCAATTGATTCAAGTTGGAATTATAAAGATACCATTACTGCAAAAGTAACTTCAAAGCATAGCGCTACTAGTTTCGGAAACTCAGACTCTACGTTAACCATCGAGTTATCAAGTGGAGATAGCATCATCTTATCCAAAGCTTATGGAATAATAGACTTCTCTGATTTCGACAATGGCAGATATGAATTAACAGGAATAGAAGAATTGGGTTTGGGTGACCACCCTCCTACTATTTTACAGGTTTTTAACCTTGAAATAGGTGACATGTTTCAATACGTGTATGAATATTTAGTATTCAAACATGCGTTCGATTCAAAATTCATTTGGACGGTAAAAGAAAAAATCACCGATGGATCAAATACAACCTACGTCTTCGAAAAGCGACATTATGGAACATACCAAATTCCCATTGCATTGGCAGGTACACCTTTTTATGAGGAATCAACAGATACTTTAATGATAACCGAAGACTCTATTTTCGTTCCAGATTTTTTTAATATAGATCGAATGAAATTCATAAATACTCCCGGGTCTTTTTATAAAAATGAAAGTTACGATGAGAAGTACAGTTTCCCTATCAATGAAATCTCGCCTGATGGTAACAAAACCATTCATTTTGGATATAGATCCATTGATGGACTACCAATAAACGATAGTGAATACGATGTAAACATCTATCTTCCAGATAGTCTTAGTTTATTACTGGAGGTTGACACTTCGCTAAAACATCTGTTTGGATTAGAATTTCGAGAGGGATTAGGAATTACGCAGTACCACAATTTTGATCCAACCAACGCTCAAGAAAGGGTTAACATCTATATGACAGGTTTTGTGAAAGATGGAGTTCAGGTTGGAGATTTTGATAATAATTTAGGAGCAAAACAAAGTTTAAACGAACAAACTGAATTAGCAATCTTTCCGAACCCAGCTCAAAATGAATTTATTATTAAGCACAATAGCCCAAAGGAATCAGGGGTTCAAATTTCTAACTCTTTAGGACAAGTTGTTTATGAGAAGAAGTTCCATCAACAAACGATGATCAATAGTTCTGAGTGGCCAAAGGGAATGTATTTTGTATCACTTATCAATGGTGATGGTAATCTACAAGAGGTTAGGAAACTTATATTAAAATAGAGTTTTAATTTTCCATTGTATTGGAGAGTTTTGATTCGTCCATCTTAAATAATGTTAAGTTATTCCCTCTATAAATACACTCAAACAAATCATTTGCTTTTTGAGCATATTTTGGTAATTGGCTGTGAGTAGTATTACTTAAAACTCTGGTTTTCCCATTCTTCAAAAGAAGATAATCTACATTTGACTTATGCTTGGTTCTAATAAACTCTTCATGAGTAATAAATCTCACATGACTATTATCGAATTCAAGTAAGTAATTTCCTATAGTACTTTGAGCATGATTAGTAACCACGATTGTTTCTTTCTTCAATGGTTTAATTTGATCAATGATCAAGGCTTTCTGTTCTGAATAATTACCTTCGGACGACTTGATCATAATCCGAACTGGCTGAACGAACAGAGGTAGAATCAAGAGTAAGTACATATATTTACTCTGAAATCTAAGACCCAAAAGTCTAATCAAAAATAATACTGCATAAGCCGACATAACTATTGCACTTCCTGTATATCCTAATAATAGTGAAAGAATTGCTAATAAAGCTGTAGGTATGAACATGTACAGATAATGCTCATCTTTATCCAGTAGGTACTGTAAAATATAAATACCCGATACTGCAGTTATTGGAATAAAATACATGAAATGTCGCGGGTCTGGACACATTGGAACATAGCCTGTAGCGGAAATGGTCATGAAATTAGCAACAATTAAAAGAGTTAAGGAAATTGTAATTAAAAACTTCAGTCGAGAATTCACGTCAGTTCGCTTAAGAAATAATATGACAAACACCATGGGTATTAACCAAACAATACTTGCTAGCATATCACTTTTTAGTAGTAAATCCCAAAACTGGTATCCAATTCGGCGTATAGTTTCTATTAGTGGCAATTGATCATAACTGCATTTATTAAAGTAGCTATTACTGGTAATCGTTTTAAATCGGATCATACCATCTCCAGTTAGAAGATATAATAAACCAAAATAAAAAAACAGTAAGAGCATCATACAACCCAAGGAAAACCACCAAAACCTTCTATTCCTATTCCTCCATAAATCAATAAGTGCAATGAACCCAAATACTGGAATCATTAATAAGACTGTCCCCTTAGTAATAAAGGCCAGAAAAATCATTAAACTGAATAAAAAGGCTCTTAGATAATGTTTTCTTTCCCGTACATAACGCTGTTGATATAACTGATAAAACGCTGCAAAGAGGAAAAATACCAAGGCAATGTCTGGCATTATCTTATCAGAATAATACAAAAGCCACCCGTTAAAGACTACGAAAGAAGATGCCAATACAAAAAAGTCCTGATTCTTGATCAGTCGATACATTAGGAAAAGAATTCCAATAAAATAGCCTATCGAAACCATCCCTGAAGAATGATCGTTGATCCCAAAGATTTCATAAACTAAGGCTAACGGGAATATTAATGTCCAACGGTATGCATAATGATCACTTTGCAGATCAAGCTGTCCATTTGTAATTCCATGAGCGACCTTTGCATACCACATATCATCATAACCATAGTGTCCATTGAAACCAAAGAAATGATGAATCAGAACACAAATTATGAGTACTCCGAACCAGGTTAGGCGATGGTTATATTTAATAAGATTAATGTTGACCATGTTTTAACAATTGGTACTATTTAGAATCAACCCGAATTCCTGCGAATAAAATTGTCAATTCTTTTCTTTAATAGATTAATTGCAACTGAGAAAATTGAAACCTGAAAACGACGGAAATATTAATTAAAACTGACTTTTCAGGTTTCCGTTTTACAAATTTCGTACTTTTTCGATTACACTTCTAATTAAACAAAAAAGAACGTAAATATTATTTATCCTCAAATTTTTAGCTTGATCCGTTACCTATTGCAGTTTAAAAGTAACAAAAATCTCGTTATGACCTATTCTAATTCAACGCATGTTTCTGGTTCGAGCTTAGATTAGAATTGCGATAATTGCTTAGGGCATTTCG
>JAHDFW010000126.1 GCA_020627945.1 Cytophagales bacterium | reverse complement strand
AATTTGCAGCACAAGGGCTGGGAAAATCATTCGAAATGATTGAGCCTGTTTTCAAAGAAGCCCGCAAGCAAGGAGTAGGAAACTACTAAGATCTTTCAAACCCTATTCTTTCTCCCATTTTGTTTTCATTAAACTTACCACGTTCATACGCTAAATGTCCAGAAATAAAGGTATGTGTAATTTCGGAGTTGAAAGTTTCTCCCTCAAAAGGAGACCAGCCACATTTATACAAGATGTTTTCTTTAGTAACCGTTGATTTTCCATTTAAGTCAACTAGTACTAAATCTGCAAAATACCCCTCTCTGATATATCCGCGTTCAGCAATTTGGAAACATACTGCTACTTTGTGCGCCATTTTATCAGCAATCTTTTCAAGGCTTATTTGTCCTTTGTGATAGAATTCAAGCATAGCTGGAAGAGCATGTTGTACTAAAGGTCCTCCAGAAGGGGCATTAAAGTACTTGTTGCTTTTCTCTTCAATAGTATGTGGCGCGTGATCTGTTGCAATTACATCGATACGATCATCTAAGACAGCCTTCCAGATTTCTTGTCGATCTGCTTCTGACTTAACCGCTGGATTCCATTTGATATGACTTCCTTTAGTTTTGTATAAAGAATCATTGAACCACAGGTGATGTATACAAGCTTCTGCCGTAATTCTTTTCTGTTCTAAAGGAATCGAGTTGTCAAATAGATGAGTTTCTTTTCCTGTCGATATGTGAAGAATGTGAAGCCTTGTATTGTGCTTTTTTGCTAATTCAACGGCTAATGAAGAGGATCTGTAGCAAGCTTCTTCATCGCGAATTACAGGATGCATCTCCATTGGAACATCCTCTCCGTACTTAGCTTTAAACTCTTCGATATTCTTACGAATGGTTTTTTCGTCTTCACAATGAGTGGCAATAAGCATGTCACTTCGAGAGAAGATTCCATTAAGTACTTCTTCGCTATCCACCAACATGTTTCCAGTGGAACTTCCCATAAATACTTTTAACCCACAAACCGTTTTTTTGTTAGCCTTTAGAGCTTCTTCTAGATTCTCATTAGATACCCCCATGAAGAAGGAGTAGTTAGCCAAAGAATCTCTGTTTCCAATAGCATATTTGTCCTCTAGTAAATCTATGGTAAGTGTTTGCGGATTGGTGTTTGGCATCTCCATGAAGGTAGTAATACCTCCAGCCACAGCTGCTCTTGACTCCGTAAATATATTTGCCTTATGTGTAAGTCCTGGCTCACGAAAATGAACCTGGTCATCAATAACTCCTGGCAACAGATGTAAACCTTCTGCATTTATTTCAATTGCACCTTGGCTATCTGAAATTTCCGAAGCAATCTTTTCAATTCTTCCATTTTTGATCAGAACATCCTGAGTTTTAATAGTTCCTTCATTAACTACTTGAGCATTTTTGATCAGATAATTTTGCATTGGTTTATTGGTAAGGTAATGTGTATTGAGTTATTTTTCGGTATAAATTACTTTTAATAAAGTCTGTCCTACTGCTTTAAGCGTAGACTGATCTATTCCATCTAGGTTATCGTTGTGTGTGTGGTGATAGTCTCCAAAATAAGTTCCGTTAGAAGAGTGTGGATCATGTTGAATAATATCGGCCATTGGAATTTGTGCAATTCGATTTACATAATAATGGTCATCTATAATCTGATCGGATACGATAGGAGTAAAATATGATCCGTATCCAAGGCTCTGTCCTGCACTCCAAATTTTGTCTACTACGTTTTTAGCAAAATACATGGATTCAGCATCTTTAGAGAATTTAGCATCTTTAGCACCAACCATATCTAGCAAGATTCCATATCTAGGGTAGTACGCACCTCTATGTTTGTTTTTTGACCAGTATTGAGAGCCCAAACACCATGAATCCTGAACAGGTGGCAATTCACTATCATTTGGTTGACCATAATCTTCACCGTCGAAAAGGATGATGTCAATCCCTATGTTTGGTTCAGTTTCTGAAATTACCCGAGCTATTTCCATTAATACACCCACTCCACTGGCACCGTCATTGGCTCCATCAATAGGTGAATTTCTTTTTTCCGTATCGTTTTCTGCAATGTGTCTAGAATCCCAGTGCGCGGCTAACAATATGCGGTTTTGTTTTTCAGGTTTATGCTCTACAATAATATTATTTAGGTTAAGAACAGTATTATCATAGGCTGTAGCTTGAAATTTTTGTTCTGTAACCTTAAGGTTTAACTTTTTAAATTCTTCCACCATCCAGCTAGCACATTCCTTGTGCTCAGGCGAATTAGGTACACGAGGTCCGAATTCAACCTGTGTTTTTATATAATTGTATGCATTTTCTGCATTGAAATCAGGGATTTTTACAGCAGGGGCAGCTGGTTGTGTATTGTTAGTTTTATTTGGTTTAGTAGTTGGGGTATCCGTTTGATTTTCTGAGCATCCCATTGCTACAAACGCTAATACAATTCCGAGTACAATTGTTTTTTTCATCGAATTATTTTAGTTTTAGACAAAGGTAGTAATTTAGTGAAAACTTATGACCATAATTGTGTTGGCATAATTTTCGCTTAAGTTAAAGAAAAAACGAGGTTGTGAAAAGATTATTATTCGTACCAGTATTATTGATTTTAGCGTTTTCGAGCGCTCTGTATGGTCAATCAGATGAAATGGGTAACACTTCCAAGTCTTTGAACATGGGAAGTGCGAAGGAGTTGGTGAAAAATTTTGATGGGATGATTGAATTGACCATCGATGGACAAAGTGAGTCTTATAGTAAAACGCGTGCAGAAGTAGTAATGAAGGAGTTTTTCAAGGAAAACCCTGCCTCTTCTTTTAAGTATATACACCAAGGAGGAGCTGGTCAAGGAGGACTTAAATATGCGATTGGTAAGTATTCGTCAAGTTCCAATTCTTATAGAGTGTTGATCCGTTTTAAAGAGAAAGATGGAAAAACATTTATCTACAACATGAGTTTTACTAAAGAGTAGGTTAACGAAAAAGCCCGTACCTTAAAATACAATAGATGGCTCTAACTCCATCTTTCCAATTGATTTTTTTACCTTCTTCA
The DNA here is from genome assembly GCA_020627945.1 of Cytophagales bacterium. Lineage (GTDB taxonomy): Bacteria > Bacteroidota > Bacteroidia > Cytophagales > JAHDFW01 > JAHDFW01. Next base: position 9,185 of record JAHDFW010000126.1, on the reverse strand, counting down.
AATGTCCGTCCATAGTACGAGATGCCAACTTCGTAGATTCTAATTTTCGAAATTTTAGCAATTTTTGCCGTTACTTCAGGTTCAAACCCAAAGCGCCTTTCTTTCAGTTTGAGCGATTTAAGATGCTTTGCATCGAATAGTTTATAGCATGTTTCCATGTCCGTAAGATTAAGATCGTTGAACATGTTAGAGAGAAATGTAAGGAACTTATTACCTATAGAGTGCCAAAAGAACAGAATTCTATGGGCATTTCCCCCCATAAATCTTGAGCCATAAACGACATCTGCATAACCATCAATGACGGGTTTTAATAAGATATTAAATTCTTGCGGGTCATATTCTAGGTCAGCGTCTTGAACAATGATTAAATCACCTGTCGCTGCTTTTATTCCTGTATGAATAGCCGCGCCTTTGCCTTTGTTTTTTTCGTGCTGCTCTAGATGAATCTTGGCACCCGAATTATTTTCTATGAATTTTGTAGTGTTTGAATAGGTTTGGTCCGAAGAGCAATCATCTACAACAATAACTTCTTTTTCTAGATCACCAATCAGCTCAACGTTAAGCACCGCTCTTAGAACAGTGGCAATGGTTTTTTCTTCATTGTAAGCTGGTACAATTATGCTAAGTGTACGATATTTTATTGGGTTACTGCTCATTAAATGATTCCAATGTTAACTGCTTAATCTTGCAAGATTTATTACTTCCTGCGTTCCAAATCAATGCTTCGATTTTATTAAATGGTTTGGTTGGATATTCAACGTCCAAATATACTTGATTACTTTCACGTTCTCCAATCAGCCGATCAATTCTTATGAATTTTTGTTTTATGAGCTCCTCTCCATTATAAAAACCAACGATCATTTGCCTCATCTTCCAAATGTCATATTCTTTCTGAGATAGTTCTATATCAGCATTTAAGCGATACCAATCAACCTTATCTTGAGTTCCTTGAATTGTAATTCTCTCTGAGTATTGAGAATCTGTATTCAGTAGACTTACCTGTTCAGTTGCTTTAAGCACTTGTACATTTTTTCTGGTTTGGTCATTGTATTCTTCATTTGTGTCGAGTAGTTTGAGGTCGTTTATATCTTTTTCCCATCGACCTAGAGTTTTCCAATAGTAGGCTTTGGTCATCATACCACAATGTAACATGCCGCCATGATGTGCTTGATGTGTAAACCATAGATTTAGATATATAAAAAACAATACCAACGGCACGGAGATGATTTTTAATATTATACTCGATGTTAAAATTTTATCAGCCACGGCACATAATCCGAATGCTATAATTGGATAAACTTGGACCATTGTACGTTGACCAAGGCTACTCCCATACCACCAAATGTCCCAAGAAAACGCTACGTAAATAAAAAGGAATACATATAAGAGCATCCAGCTTCCATTGTTTTTCCATTTTCTAACTAAGAAGTAGAATCCAACTACGGCAAAAAACATAATCGGTGAATAGGTTAACCACCCCGATTTATGACTTAGTAACCCTTTCCAGATATGAGGTTTTAACCAACTAAACCCTTGATCTTGGTAGCTATAAACGATCCAGTCACCAGATGCATACTTCCAATAGATTAATTGCCAACTTCCAATAAGAATGCAGCAAACTCCCATAAGTGCGAAAATTGGAAACTTGGTAATTATGGTTTGTAATCGACCTTTTATACTGGCAGGATCAAACAAATTAACACCCCATAGAATTGGAATTAAGGCAGTCAATAGCTCAGTAGGCCTTGTTAACGTACATAAACCAACTAATAAACCTATGATGATCGCATATTTTGCTTTGTGACCTTGGTTGTAAAAGCGTTCTGAGTACCTTAGTATAAGTATGTATAATAGAAATAGATAGTTATGCGTAAGTGCGGTTGAAATAGAACTGTATTCTAAATAATTAGATCCAAACACTACAGCAATTAGGGCGATAGCAACTGAAGCATCGTTAAAATATTTTCTCAAAAAGGAACGAAGTAAGACTAAGCCTAAAATAGCAACAAGGATACTTTGGATTTGAATTGCTAACTGATAAGGGGTAGAGAAACCATCTGCAGGGTATGTTTCGCTCATTGAAGCTACCGAGTGCCCTATGAAGAATGCAGGCATAAACATTACCGCCTGTCCCATTGAATATTTCATTACTCGATTTCCAGATTCGTGCTCGAATGCTTGATGAAAGTCATAGGTGGGGCTATAGTCGGTAATTATCTTCTCACCAAAACTACACTTCTTAAGGTCCTTATAAATAAAGGTTGCAGGAAGATACATATAGTAACCTGAAACATCCCAGCTTAATATTGCTTCTGTATGACCTTTGTTCCATTTTGGATAGTATCCAAAACTCGCCAATAGCATTAAGGTGATAGAAGCGATTAGAGCAATATTTGAAAATTTATTTTTCAAGGTTTCAATCTATAGCTTGGATAAGTTCTCACAAGCTTTACTTAATTCTGCACTTTGTTTAGCAAAACAAAAACGCAGCACTTTATCATCCCTCTGACTATTATAAAATACTGAAACTGGAATCGAAGCAACTCCATATTCTTTAGTAATTCGTTTGGCAAAATCTATATCTGATTCGTCAGAGATGTTCTTGTAGCTAGCTAGTTGGAAATAGGTTCCTTTACATGGTAAGATTTCTAGTTTGGTATTTTTTAGATGTTCCCGAAAGAAATCTCTTTTTTGTTGGAAGAAGGAAGGTAAATGTAAATAGTTAGATTCATCCTTCATGTATTCAGCAATAGCGTATTGAAAAGGGGTGGACGAACTGAATGTAAGGAATTGATGAACCTTTTTAAACTCATTCATCAAAGCTGGTTTAGCAACGCAATAACCAATTTTCCAACCTGTAGTGTGAAAAGTCTTACCAAATGAACTGATTACCATACTTCTCTCCAGGAGTTCCTCATCTAAGATTACACTTTGGTGCGGTGTTTCATCAAACGTGATATGTTCATATACTTCGTCGCTAATCACAACTATGTTGGTATTACGAACTATGTTTTTTAAACTGTCAATATCAGATGAAGCCCAAACAGCTCCTGTTGGGTTGTGTGGAGTATTGGTAATTATTAAACGAGTTTTTTCAGATACCTTATCTTCTACCTCATTCCAGTCAATGTTGTAGTTGGGATATTTTAGTTCTATTGGAACGACAATACCTCCACAAAGTTCAATTGCAGGAATATATGAGTCATAGGCTGGTTCGAAAATAATCACCTCATCGCCAGGTTGTACAACGGCCGTTATAGCTGCAAAAAGTGCTTCGGTAGCACCCGAGGTAACACAAATTTCGGTTTCTGTATTTGGCAGATAGTTATAAAGGAGGTTGGTTTTCTTTGCGATTTGTTCTCTTAACACAGGAACACCAGGCATAGGAGCATATTGATTGTACCCCTCTTTCATAAACTTATCCACAAACGCTGTTATTTTAGAGTCAACTGGAAACCCAGGAAAGCCCTGAGAAAGGTTAATAGCTCCACATTCGTTGGCCAATTTAGACATTACGCTGAATATGGTTGTACCCACTTTTGGAAGTTTGGAGTTAAGTTTCATTATTCATTTGGTTTAAGAATGTTCTAAACAAACGAATAGAGCCGTAAGAATCAAGTGTTACGTGGTTTACTTTTCTAAAGTGTATGTTGCTGAGATAGGGTAATGATCCGAATAATCAATATCACTGTGTACATTGAAGGAAGATATAGAAAATTGTTCGGAGTAGAATTGGTTATCAATTCTTAAAAATGGGATGTTTCCATTATAAGTAGTGCCAATTCCAAACCCTTTATCTTCAAACGAGTTTGACAGGTTTGTTCTTAACGTTTCATAGGTGTAACTATACGGAAGGTCATTAAGGTCTCCGCATACAATAACGGGGTGCTTACAGTTTACAATACTTTCCTGAATTTTGTCAATCTGACGAGCACGAGTTGCAAAACCTTTCCTAAGTCTTCGATATGTGTCTTTTCCTCTTTTCTTCAACTCGTCTCTATCTATTTTTTCGTCCGAAATGTGCATAGATTCCAAGTGTATATTGTAGACCCTGACTGTATCCTTACCCCAAAGTAGATCAGCATAGATGGCCTGATTTCTTGATTTTTCGGCGAATTTGACTCGGTCAGAATTTAGAATTTTGTACTTCGAAAAGATTGCTACACCAAATTTAGCACCAATCCGATTTTGTACGGTGGCACTTATTTTTTGATGTGGGAATTTCCTTTTAAATCTTTTGGAGGTATGATAAGTTGGGTTGCCAGGTTCATCATAATATTCCTGGAGGCAAAGCACTTCATTGTTCGAGTTTTCTAACCATTGAATCAGTTTCTCAGAAGATTGAGGATCTTCCTTCCTGAGGTGGTCGTAAACGTTAAAAACTCTTACATTTCCGCTAAGCACTCTTAAGCTTTTATTTTCTTCCGATAACTGCTCATTGCTATCGAAGGAAATGCCTCTGGATACTTGCGACCAACCAAAAATAAATACCATGATTGGAACGATTGCCCGCATAAACTTTCTTTTACGAACCCAATAGTATAGGAAAAAAGCGTTGCAGATTAAAAAGAAAGGAATTGTTAACGCTAAAAATCCCATGTACCATTGATCTTCTGGAGAAATGTGCACCGCTTGAAAAACTAAAAGGCTGACAATAGCTAGAAGAATAGTAAGTCTAAAGCGCTTTTTCATTGGAGGAACTAGGTCTATTCGTTGGCAGAATTGTTACTTTTCTTTTTGGCAGATTTTTCTTCTTTTACCATGCGCATTTTTTTGTAGATACGTACCCCAAGCATCAACATAATAGCAATAATAATAAATCCTCCAACGGCCCAAACCAGTTTAATGGTACTTTTGAGTACAATAATAAAAACGATGCTAACTAGCAGTAATGTAGCTACTTCGTTCCAAAGTCTAAGTTTTGTTGAGGTATACCGTATTTCGTCACGTTGCAATTGCTTAAAGATCGCATGACAACAGAGATGATAAACATAAAGGACTACAACAAACCCTAACTTTAGGTGCATATAAGGTTGTTTAAGGTAGCCAGGACTTTCAACCAACATCCAAATTCCAAATACAGACGCTAGTATCATGGCCGGCCACGAAATAATATACCACAACCTTCTTGACATCAATTTATACTGATCTTGTAGGATGAAGGATTTAGGTTTTTCCATATCCTTGGTTTCAGTATGGTATATAAAAAGCCTTACAATGTAAAAAAGCCCCGCAAACCATGATACAATGAAGATGATGTGCAAAGATTTGAGATATAAAAACATATTAGAGACCCTTTTTGTTATTCAACCTTCAAGGCAGGAACCACTTCGACTCCAAATGATACTAATCCAGTAACATTTTGCTCTCTCATATAGTGGTTTACTCGAAATTTATACTTTCCTGACGCTGGAAAACTATAAGAAGTTGCAACAAAAGTATTTTGATATAAGTCACTAAAGCCTTTTCCATATGGACGACCAGTTTTCTTTTCCATCAATTGCACCTCTTGAATTTCAGATCTTAGAATTTTTCCTTCTGAATCCTCCAAGTTGTACTGCAGATAGAGATTATGAAAAGGATATTCAAGGTTGTTACGGATTTGATAATTGATCAGGTATTCCTGACTTGTGTTGTTCACTTCAAACTCAAATACGTAACTAGAATCTTTTGCCCAAGATTCGTCCTCTAGTTCATAGCTTTTTTCAAAGATGGCATTGCTACATTGTGAGAACATGAATAGCCCACAAATTAAAAGCAAATTGAATATTCGGTACTTATTAAAAACAGTCATGTTATTCCGTTTTATTTTGCGGACCATTATTAGGTTTTTTATTGTTATTATTTCTCTTTTTGTTCCTGTTAGGTCGCTTCTTTTTGTTATTTTCAGGTTGTTTAGAGTTGTTTTTTGGTTGACCTTCCTGCTTTTTAGGATTTGCATCCGCTAGTTTGTTAACAGGCTTTTTCTTAGGTCTGGGTTTCTTTTTCTTGTGTCGCTTCGTAGTAAGTTTTTTGTCTAATCGATCTAGGTTGTTTTCAAGATTAACTACTTTCTCCTCAATTTTTTCTTCAACTTTGAACTCAAGTCGTTCAATCTCTTTAGGAACCTCTCCTTTTTTGTTCAGTTCCACAACTTCCTTCACGTAGTCAACGTCAAGGGCAATCCAGTCAGGTTGACCTTCTTTGTAGAACCACATAACACGCTTGAAAATGTCTGTTTTTTGATGTTTGAGTACACCATCTGCAATTTTAAGCGGTTTTTTAACATCAGGGAAATCCTTGATAGCAGACATGTATGTGTCCAACTCATAGTTTAGACAACATTTTAATCTACCGCATTGACCAGAAATTTTGGCTGGATTAATGGAAAGGTTTTGATAGCGAGCAGCCGATGTTGATACCGACTTAAACTCAGTTAGCCACGTTGAACAGCATAATTCACGCCCACAAGAACCAATTCCTCCTAATTTACCAGCTTCTTGTCTTAAACTGATTTGGCGCATATCTACGCGTATTTTGAATTCATTGGCTAATGATTTGATCAACTCCCTGAAATCTACACGCCCTTCCGCTGAATAGTAGAAAGTAGCTTTATTTCCATCAGCTTGATACTCAACATCAGAAAGTTTCATTTTAAGGCCCAAGTTAAGAATTAGCTCTCTTCCTCGGTACAACGTAGAACCTTCTTTATCTTTAAATTCTTTGAATTTTTCAATGTCGCGTTCAGATGCCACTCGGTAAATTTTACGGATTTCATCCGAATTTTTCACCTTCTTCTTTTTCATTTGAAGTCTTACAAGCTCTCCAGTTAAGGAAATGATCCCAAGATGGTGCCCTCCTTGAACATCAACAATTACAGAATCTCCTATAATTAATTCAAGGTTCTCCGTATTACGGTAAAAATCTTTTCTACCGCCTTTGAATCGAACCTCGACTACATCAAATTTTGGTTGATTTACTGGCTCTTCAATTCCACTAAGCCAATCAAATGTGCTTAGTTTATTACAATCACCACTGACGCAAAGACCATTGTTTTTACATCCTTTTGGGGAACATCCACCGCTCCCACAACTGCCACAGCCCATAAAATTTTTATATACACACCGTTTTTGTTACAAAACGACGAAAGTCAAACATAATTTATCGTCATCGAAAGGCAATAGGTCAATACTACCTTTCTAATTCTCCAACAAATCTATGATTTTTTTGTCAGCAATGTTATAAAAATGTGAATTCAACAAAACAGTTTTGAATTATTTTAAGTTTACATAAACACAAATTCTAAACTCCCAACTCCAAACTAGAAACTTACTTAGGTCCTTTTGGCATCAGTGGTCTTACTTCAATATCAACTTGATGATAGTTTGGAGAAGTCTGTAAACTTTGAACAATTGTTTCCGCAATATCCGTCGGTTTCATCATGTTTTCATTAGTAGTTACACTATCTATTTCATCAAAGAAATGAGTATTAACAGAGCCAGGATAAATACAGGTGACTTTTACTCCATAATCTCTGACCTCTTTAAATAGCGAGTGGGAAAGACCACGTACTGCAAATTTTGTTGCACAATAACCAGCCATTCCACGAATTCCAGTTAAACCTGCTATAGAGGAGATGTTAATAATATGTCCTTCTCTATTTTCTCTCATTTCTGGTAAACAAAGTTGAGACGTATAGAAAATTGAATCTACATTCGTAGAAAACATGTTTTTCCATTTTTCATGGTCAAAGGCCTCCAAATATCCTTCCCAGCCAAGACCTGCATTGTTTATTAAAATTGAGGCATGACTTCCAAAGTGATCTTTTGTTGCATTTACGGCATTTTTCACAGATTCGTAGTCGCGTACATCTGCCTTTATATTTACGAAGTTAGGATGATCTATTTCGGTTTTGCCTCTGCTCCAACCGGCAACCTTTGCACCGTTTTCTAATAACATTTTGCTAGTAGCAAGTCCTATTCCTTTACTTGATCCGGTAACTATTGCGATTTTATTATTGATGTCCATTTTTTGCTTACATTTGCTTTTTTAGTCCGAAACAAATGTAGTCATAGAGCTACTATAAGACAAGTTGAGGACTTGAATTTCGAATTATTGATGATTATTAGAGGCAGGTATATCAAGCTTTGTTTAGGCACGATCATCCTTATGATGAGCAATTTGGCTAACGCTCAGAATTTGGAGGCAATTACCTGGGATTTAAGTTTGGGAGCTCATTACGGTGTAATTCTAAAACACCGACCTCAAATTTCGCATCTTACACATCAAAATATTTTTGGTCTTGAGGCCAATTTGGATCGACCATATAGCCGCTTTAAGTCCAATCAACGTGTTGGAATTTCGATTCTATATTTGAACTACAGGAACGAGCACGTAGGAACTGAATATGGAGTTGTTCCTTACTTTCGGTATCGTTTTTCTAGAACCATTGATGCTGGAATGTTTACTCGCTGGGTTCAAAGTCCATTTGGGATCAGATTAGGTGCTGGTGTAGGATATTTTACTAAAACTTTTGATCGAGCAGATAATTACCAAAATCTAGTTATTAGTAGCAGACTTAATGCGATCTTACAAGCCAAGGTGTTTTATGAAAAAGGCGTTTACAATATTGGGTTTTGTTTCACACACGCTTCTAACGGAGCGTTTAAAATGCCTAACTTGGGTATTAATGTCGTCTCGTTGACGGGATCTTACCGATTATTGCAAACGAAAAGCATCAAAAAAGAATTTTCTAACGATTCTACATTTTATAAACAGCCCTTAGGGGTAATTATTGAAACAGGGATTGGTATGAAGGAAGTTTTACCAACGGGTGGAAAAAAGTATGGCACAAACACCTTGGGAGTAATTGGATACAAAGGTATTTCTCCCACTTTTAATTTGATAGGTGGACTTATGATGGTTTATAATCGTGGGTTGATTCAAGAACAGATTAAAGAAAATATTATTGATGGCCCTTCAGTATTACAAATTGGAGCGGTTGTAGGAACAGAAATAGATGTAGGTAAAGTCGTTGGAACGATCCATTATGGCTATAATTTTTTCATGCCATTCGAATGGGAAGGACGTACCTATACAATGATTGGCTTGAAATATGAATTTACTCCTACATATTTCGGCGGAATTCGTTTGAAAGCCAATGGAGGTAAAGCAGACTTTGTGGAACTTACTTTTCATTACAAGAT
>JAHDFW010000125.1 GCA_020627945.1 Cytophagales bacterium | reverse complement strand
ATGGCACCAATTACTGTATTTAGTGAGAAAGCCTATATCCGTAATTATACACATCAATTGGAGTCGTATTATAGCATCAGTGATAGAATTGCACTTTCTTCTTATTTAGGATGGCAAAGAGTAATTGGTAACTATAGTACCGAAATTGACATTGATTCTAGAAGACCAAGAAACCAAGAAGGTTTTGCATTTGGTCTTGGAGCGGATCTGTCGCTTTCAAAAAACACAGGGTTATACATTAGACACCGTTGGTTCAGTTTTGAAGATCGAAATTTTGCACTAGATAAATTCAAAGCACACGAAACTACATTGGAAATTAAATCATACTTTTAATGAAAGTAGCATCAAAAATATTGAAGATTGGAGCATTCGGTGCTATTGCACTGTGCTTAACGCCCAACTTTGTACTTGGACAAGGTGGTCGTAAAAAAGTTGATTTTAGAGGATTAGGAAGAGCTTATTATTTCAACAATAAATTAGAAGTACCAGATAGTGGAGATACAGTTACTGCACCTCGTAATAACTATGGAACTACTTTGGTAGATTTAGGAGTTAATGTTTTTCCAAATGAAAACACGGAAATTCTTGGTGTGTTTCGTATCTCAAATGAACTTGGTGGTTACTGGGGAGGAGGAGTTGAGTTTGGAGTTAGACAATTAACTTTAAAAGGAGTTGCAGCTGATAGATTTAGATATAAAGTAGGGGATATTGATCTTAAGCTTACCGATTACACTTTGTTCAACAACTTCGAAGACGGAGATGTAAACGAAGCAGATGTATTTGACATTCAGCGTGATGTAGTTGATTACGAGCAATTCTACATAGACAACTATTGGAGAATGCAAGGTGCGCAATTAGAATTTGGTGTAAAAGGTAATGACCTGATCACTGACGTTAATTTTAACGGTTTCTTAACTAGACAAAGGGCATCTGATTTCAATACAAACCCTGAGCAATTACTTGGAGGAGGTAGTATTCAGTTCGTAAACCAGAACATCGGTTTTTTACAATATAACAACACATCTATATTCGATGTAACTCAAACTACAGGTGATTCTGCACGTTATGGAAACTATGTTCATAGTGTTAGTTGGGGATTAGAAAAAGATAAGAAGGACAAAAGATTTGGTCTTAAAGGTGAGTCTGGATTTTCTAAAACGTCATATTTCGGATTTGTAGATCCTAATCGTCCTGCAGATTTCGATGATGGGTTTATGGAAGTGAATGGCTATTTTGATCTTAAAGAAAAGAACTTAAGCATATCTGCAGGTTTCATGGATGTTGGTCCAGACTTCAGAAGTCCAGGAGCACAATCAAAAAGAATGGATTACTCTAAAACAGGTGAGTTATATTCTGTAATTACAAATGAGGCCATACTACGCCCTGTTTCAGCATTTGACTACTTAAGTTTAGCTTCAACGAACAATCGTAATATTTCAAGAGAATTGCCTGAGTATCTTGTATGGTTTAATAATTCTATGCCTTTTGGCAAAGCTACTCCGAATCGAAGAGGTTTTTATTTGGAAGCAACCAAGACAGATTCAGCTAAAACGGGTGATGTAGGGTTACAAGCTTACATGCTAAATGAGATTAGAGGAGAAGGGACAATGCAAAAACGTAATTTCTTACTACTTCAATTTACAGGAAATCTTTTCGTAAATAAACTAATTGGTTGGAAGCGTGATGTTAAGTTGACTTCTGGTCTTCGAATGGAAAATACTACAAGAGGTGGACAGTCTTATGAAACCATTGACATGAGTAATTTGTTGGTAGATTTAGGAGCTAATGTTGAGTTCCAAGATGATTTAGATTTATTACTTGGGTATAAGTTAATTAGTGGAGTAGGAAATGAATTTATTGATGACAGAGATCAGTTCAATACATTAAGAAATATTGCACCTACTACATTTTCTGTAGGTGATGGAATTGCATCTATAGGAGCACGATATAGATTTACTGACAAAGTTCACTTATCTGCTGTATATCAAAAATATGCCCATGCAAATTTAAACTCTGATTTGCTCTTCGGCATTAATCAATTCTACATATTGTATAACATGGAATTTTAGTAACTATGAGAAAAGTTATCTTACAAATAAGTTTTGCGTTGGTTTGCATAAGTTTGCTAACCAATTGTAAACATGATGATGAAGTTTTTGAAGGACCAAGTTTAGAAGATCAATTTGGAGACTTTAAAATTAAATCGCCATTAACGTTAAGTACTGTACAACCAGACTTTTCGAATAATGGATCAATGGTATTTTATGCAGAATTTAGTATTAACGCTGATTGGCAAATTGAAATTACTGGTTTAACAACGGGAGCAAAAAAAATAATCACCGGTAATGATAAAATACTAGGAGATGCTAATGCTACTTGGAGTGGTGGGGCAACTAGTTTTCCCGCTTTTGGAAACGAAAAATGTGCAGTAGCACTTACGATTCCTAATAAAATTCAAGATACTATTCGAGATACACTTGAAATTAGCGGACTAAAACAAGATCAAGGTTTAGTAATTGTAGCAGATTACGAAAATGGTATTGGTGCCACAACTGATGATTTTTCTCAAACCACAGTAACACAATTGGTTAATTGTGATGGTGACGCTGCGAAAGGAAGTTGCTATTTATCAGTATCTGGTCTGGTAGGTTGGGACTGGGCACATGGATATATTGATTATACAGACACCAGCGATAATGGTTATGGTTTAAGTTCTAATCCGAATAGCGTATTTTTTAATGCTGCAGTAAAAGCTGTAGAAGGGGTTGAAACTTCGTTTGTACAATTTTCATTTAATGAAGATGAAAACGATGATGGAGTTTTTGATCCAGCTACGGAAGATACTTGGGTGGTTGAATACTGGACTGAAGATTCAACTTGGACATTGTATTCGATAGCATATTCTGACTTGAATGTTGATGCTGATAATAACCCAGTCGAAACCAATGGTAATGGAGTGTTAGAACCCCACAAACTTATTGGAGTTCGTGCATTTGTTTTAGCTAATCCAGATGCTGGACAAAACACCTTGTATTTGGATCAACTGGTATTTACTTCTAACAGACCTTATGAGCCTTAGACTATGAGATTTAGAAAAGGTTTATATATAATTATTTCAGTACTCAGCACAATTGGCTTGAGTGCTTGTAAACAATTTCAGCCCATTTCTTTGTACGACGGTGAAGAAACTCGAGTTAAAGAGGCCGAATCTGATGCCATTATTTACAAGGAATCCTTAGGAACTTTATGGAGTTCTATGGGAGACTGTGGAAGTGTCGTAGTGACGGATGAAGTTGAGGCACAAGAAGGAAATAAGTGTCTCAGAATTATGTGGGATAAGAGTAAAGGTTGCGAATGGGTTGGTTTAGGTAATAGTTGGAACAATTGGGCACCTACTGATATTTCTGAAGACCTTGAAAGAAAGGCTGTATCATTTTATATCAGAACAATAGAAGGGGAAGTTGGCGGAGCAGGAATTGTGGTTGCTTTAGACGACATGTCTGAAACGGGTGCTTATATTTTCGCAGATAGTAAAAAATATTTGAGAGGTCTTAGAATATCTGAGGAGTGGAAACAAATGGTTATTCCTTTTTGGGACTTTCCATACGCCAGAGATGAAGCTGATTATTATGCTATTAAGCAAATGAAATTTCAGTTCGAAGGAGGTGGACGATTTTATGTAGACAATATCGAGATAATAAACTACACGAAAGAAGATTATGCTAAAGATCGTGAGTGGGTAGAAAGCCTTAAACCAAAAGGAGAGCCTGAACAAGATTTGTACACAGCAAAAATAGGAGATGCAGTATGGGGACTTGGAACTACTATGTGTCAGACCTTTATTGAAACAAGCAATAATGATCGTTCCGATGTATTATCGTGGAAATGGAATGCAAATGATTGTGGATGGGCCAAATGGGAATTAAACTGGAATAACTGGGATAACATCAACATGAGAAAAGTGGATGAAACCATGGAACTTCAGTTGGACGTTTATATGAACAAAATGTCCACGTTTAATATGAATCTTAAAGACTTTAAATACAATTCTACAAGCATATCGGTTTCTCCAGAACAACATGGAATAAAGAATAACGAATGGAAAACCATTTCCATTGATATAGGAGCCTTAGAACTCAAGAAAAAAGGCTTTGTTTTGGATCAAATCCGTGGATTTGAATTTGTAGGCGTAGGTGATGGAGATGTAATGATAGATAATATTCGCCTCGTACAAAAGAATTAGTTGACTAGCTCAAACTAGAAATTACCAAACCCAAAAGAATATGAAAAAAACCTTACTGCTGATTGCAACAATTGGTTTAATTAGCTTTGGCTGTGAGACAAAGCACAATCATTCAGGAGAATCCAAATCGAATAAATCATCTTCTGGTAGTGATGCCGAAATAGAGCAGCTTATCCAAAAAATGACCATCGAAGAGAAGGTTGGGCAAATGACTCAACTTAATATAGATGTTATTTCTAAAGGTGAAATTTACAACCTTTCAGAACCTCATGAAATTGTAGATGAAAAACTTAAAAAGGCCATCATGGAATACCATGTAGGTTCTATTTTGAATTGTGGTGGGCATACCTATACTCGTGATCACTGGAGGGAAATTATAGGCAAAATTCAGGATTATGCAGTTAATCAGCATAGACTTAAAATACCCGTGATTTATGGTATAGATGCTATACATGGTGCAAATTACACCGTTGGAGCAACATTATTTCCACAACAAATTGGTCAAGCTGGTTCATGGAATCCAGAGTTAGTCAAAGATGCAATGGCGGTTTGTGCAAGAGATGTACGTTCCTGTGGAATTAGCTGGAATTTTTCTCCTGTACTTGATCTTGGTAGAAACCCATTATGGTCCCGTTATTTCGAAACATTTGGAGAAGATGTTTATTTGGCAAAAACAATGACGGATGGTGCTATCTTAGGTTATCAAGGAGAGGACCCTTCTCAACCTAACAAGGTAGCCGCATGTATGAAACATTTCCTTGGGTATTCGATGCCACTTACTGGTAAGGATCGTACACCTGCATGGATACCAGAAAGACAACTTAGAGAATATTTCTTACCTACATTTCAGCGAGCAATTGCACTAGATGCAAAAACTCTTATGATCAACTCAGGTGAAATAAATGGGATTCCGGTACATGCAAATCCAGACATTCTAACTAAACTACTCAGAGATGAATTAGGTTTTGAAGGAATTGCGGTGACAGACTGGGAAGATGTTATAAAGTTACATAGAGAACACAAGGTAGCACCTACTTTGAAAGAAGCAGTTCGTTTAGCTGTTGTAGCTGGAATTGATATGAGCATGACTCCTAATGATTATTCGTTTAATGATTTGCTTATTGAATTGGTTAAGGAAGGGAGCATAACCGAAGATCGCTTAGATCTTTCAGTTCGTCGTATTCTTACGGTAAAAAAAGAACTAGGACTTTTTGAGCAAGCCATCTATGACTTATCTAATTATCCAAAAGAACAACAAACTGCAGAAGACGCACAACTAGCATTGGATTTAGCTAATGAAAGTATGACCTTACTTAAAAATGATAACAATAATTTACCTATTGGTAAGGATCAAAAGATATTCTTAACGGGACCTGCAGCTAATTCATTAAACATACTGAACGGAGCATGGACCCATACATGGCAAGGAGTAGAAGCATTGTATAATACAAAGGGAAAACTGACTGTTTATGAGGCATTACAGCAGGAATTTGAGAACGTTACTTACGCTGAAGGAAGCAGTTTGTTTGAAGAGAAATCATATCAAGAAGCGTTAAACAAGGCACGTAAAGCGGATAGAGTTGTTATTTGCATAGGTGAAAAACCAGCAACTGAAAAGCCCGGTGACATAGAAGATTTAGCACTTCCTAAAGCCCAGAAAAAACTAGTTAAGGAATTGGCTAAGGCGGGTAAACCTATTACTCTTGTATTAGTAGAACATCGTCCTAGAATTATTAGAGAAATAGAACCTTTATGTGATGGAATATTAATGGCATACCTTCCAGGAGATGAAGGAGGAAGATCTATTGCTCAGACTTTAAGTGGTAAAAATAACCCCTCTGGTAAGTTACCTTACACGTATCATCGATATTCTGGCTCATTAATTAGCTACGATCATAAATTTATGGAAACATTCGATATTTCATTTGGTCATAATGCGTTTAAACCTCAATGGGAGTTTGGGCACGGGTTAAGTTATTCTAGTTTTAAATATTCAGAGGTAACTATTGATAAAGATACAATAGGGGTGGATGATACTTTAAAAGTTACGGTTACGGTAGCTAATGAATCCGATATGCCTGGAAAAGAGGTTGTACAAGTTTTTGTACGAGATGATTTTGCAAGTATAGCTCCTTCCGTAAAAAGATTAAGAGGTTACGGTAAAGTCCTATTAAATGGGGGAGAATCTAAAAAAGTTGTCTTGCCAATTCCAGTAAAGGATTTAGCATTTATTAATAAAGATAACCAGTGGGACGTAGAAGAAGGAATGTTTACCGTAATGGTAAAAGATAAAAACATTCCTTTTTATGTTCAGAAATAGTTGGTTTACTCCTTGTTTTGTACAATTTTAAAACAGTAACTATTTAAGTATGTTAAGTGAAATTTGTTTGTCAATTAATATTTCACTATATTGCTTTTAGTTATTGTAATATTTACATTAATAAAATAGTGTAATTTTATGAAAATGAACCTTAAGAATATATTTAAACAGTGTTTACTATTAGTTCTAGCACCTGTGTTTTTACTCAGTTGTGAACAAAGTGACCCTTCAGTTCTTTCATACGAATTAGTATGGAATGATGAATTTGATGGAACTGCTGTAGATCAATCCAAATGGACTTTTTTGGAAGGTGATGGAACAGAATATGGTATTCCAGGTTGGGGTAATAACGAACTTCAAATTTATACAAAAAATAATGCTAGGGTAAAAGATGGTATCCTCACTATTGAGGCAAGAAAAGAATTGTTTGGAGCTGATTTAAAGGAGACTTATACGTCAGCAAGAATGGTTACTGAAAATAAGGGTGACTGGAAACAAGGTAAATTCGAAGCCCGTATAAAAATGAATAAAACCGTAGGAGCTTGGTATGCATTTTGGATGCTACCATCGAATCCAACAGAGCCATGGCCAGTAAGTGGTGAGATTGATATTATGGAGTATGTTGGGTATAGACCTCAAGAAGTACTTTTTAATATTCATTATCAAAATGTTGGGGGCACTCATTCAAATACTGGTTCTACAATTTTACAAGCTGATACTTTTGATTTTAATGAATTCCACGATTATACAATTGAGTGGGACGATTTTGAAATTAAGTGGTTTGTAGACGGAGAGGAACTTTATAGTGTATTGAAAACTGAAGCTGAGTTAAGCGGTGTATGGCCTTATAATGCGCCGTTTCATTTAATTCTAAACTTAGCAATTGGAGGTAATCTTGCTGGCCCGAATGTGGATGATTCCCAATTCCCATGTAGGATGCAAGTGGATTACGTAAGAGTATATAAATTAACGAATTAACTAACCATAAGAATAAAATGAGAGAAATATTCAATATTAGGTTAGGGACAGCTGTGGTGGGCTGTTTTCTGTTGTGTATATGGAGTAACAATATATTTGGACAAATGAGTTTGAACGGAACAGCTTTATCGGAAGGGGGAGGATCTCCTTCTAGTTGTGGTTCAGGTGATTTTAAAGCAAACGTAAATGCTGGTGATGGTGCAGGAGTTCCTTCCGCTAATTGCATCCAATTTACTAATGCTGTTAATGAAAGTGGGTCCGTATGGGCTTGTGATCCCATAGATTTAGATAACGCTTTTACCTTATCTTTTAACATGTTTTTAGGATCAGACAACAACGCTGGTGATGGCATTGCATTTGTGTTACAAAGTAAAGGTGTTCCACAAATACGTGGAGGAAGAGGAGGAGGAATGGGTTGGCAGCAAGGAGATGGTGCTGGATGCATGCCCTCTGGTTCTTGCCCTGTATCACCTTCAGTTATTGTTGAATTTGACACCTTTGATAATGGTGCTTTTGAAGATAATGAGCTTGCATGTGATCACGTATTAATAGCTGTAGACGGTAACGATGCGAATAATTTAATGGCTCCCGCTTGTATGGATGGAGGTACTGGAACTACTAATTTTGAAGACGGAGCAACGCATTCCGTTAACATTACTTGGAACCCTGCCGGGCCTGTATACTGTGTTTATGTGGATGGAGTTTCCGTACTTGAATATAATGGAGATATTAGATCAGCCTCTAGTATTGACAAAGATGCTGCTCAATGGGGATTTACTTCATCTACAGCTCCTGCGGGTGGATTACCTCAAACTCAATATGTATGTGACGTTGCAATGACAACTGGAGGTAGTCCTAGTTGTGGAATTCCTGCTGGAATTGCACGTAATAATTTTAGAGCAACGTTAGAAAATGAGGTTGTTTATTTGAATTGGAAAGAAGACGTGGAGAAGGAGGCTTACGATTATTACGTTGAACACAGCATGGACGGTGTTACTTGGAATACTATTGGTCATGTTACAGATATGTCTTATTCTGAAGAAGATAAACCAGCTTTCGAATTTATGCATAGCACACCTGGCAATGGATTAAATCTATATCGAGTTAAATATGAAGAAGAAAATCTAGTAAAATATACGGTTACTCAAGGAGTTAATTTAACTACAGAATATAATTTGGTGATGGATGCTAAGAATAAGCAATTAATAATCCCACAAGAGTTAAATGAGGATCTTCTTGAGGTAGTTATTTACAATTCTTCAGGTAAAATTGTTTATCAAGGAAATCCAGATAATAACATCGACCTTTCTTCTTTTACCACAGGTATTTATGTGGTTAAATCGAATAGAAATAATAATTCAAAAACAAACCGAATCGTAATATGGTAAAAAGAATACTGCTTACTGCTTTATCACTAATTATGGTGCTAACTGTTGGGTTGGCACGTAAAGTTGAGGTAGTTAATTCAAACGGTTCTTATCAATTATTGGTAGATGGAAAGCCGTTCTATATTAAAGGGGCTGGTGGGGAACAACGTTTAAATACCTTGAAAGAATATGGAGGAAACTCTATTCGAACTTGGGGGATAAGTCCACAGACTGACGAACTAATGGAATTAGCTAAAGAAAAGGACATTATGGTCACCTTTGGAATTTGGCTTGGACAGGAGCGTCAAGGGTTTGATTGGACTAATAAAGAAGCGGCTGAAGGACAAGTTGAGATGTGTCGTCAGGTGGTTAGAAAATATAAAGATCATCCACAAGTGCTTATTTGGGGAGTAGGGAACGAGTTGGATTTAGATTATACCAACCCTATTTGCTGGAAATATTTAGAAAAAATCTGTCAGGTTATCCATGAAGAAGATCCAAATCATCCGGTTATGACCGTTACAGCAGGTTTAGACCCTGCAGAAATTAAGCAATTCAACATGAACGTTCCAAGTTTAGATATTCTTGGAATTAATACCTACGGTAACATTTCTTACATTCCAGATGCAATGAAAATGTATGGTTGGAAGAAACCATATATAGTTGCAGAATGGGGACCATATGGATGGTGGGAAGTTGCTAAAACAGAGTGGGGTGCTTCAATCGAAGAAACTAGTTCGGAGAAAGCAGCAACTTATGGAGCAAGTTGGAATGCCATTAATACAAGTAGAAACCAATGTTTAGGATCATATGTGTTCTTATGGGGGCACAAACAGGAGCACACTTCTACTTGGTTCGGCATGTTTACAAAAGAAGGCGAGGAGACCGAAGTAATGGATATTATGATTGAAGGATGGTCAGGTACTGCTCCTTCTAATAAAGCTCCTTCCATCGCGAATTTTAAATTGAACGGAAAGGATAAATTTGGGATGCTCGAAATTCCAGCGAGCTCTGCTATGAATGCATCCGTAACGATCAAGGATCCAGATAACGATAAGATTGAATATCACTGGAAAGTTATACCCGAGAGTACTGATAAAAGAACTGGGGGAGATGCAGAACGCGCCCCAAAAGAGATAAAGAAAGTATTTAAGAAAGATGATTTGTATAAGGATCAGGTGCAA
This sequence comes from Cytophagales bacterium, assembly GCA_020627945.1. GTDB lineage: Bacteria > Bacteroidota > Bacteroidia > Cytophagales > JAHDFW01 > JAHDFW01. The sequence continues at coordinate 2,331 of JAHDFW010000125.1, read as the reverse complement.
TTTAAAGTGGATAAGCCTGGTGACTACAGGTTATTCCTTTTTGCAAAAGATGGAAACGGAAATGTTGCTACGGGTAATATTCCATTTAAAATAACAGAATCAACTAATTAGTAGGCTAAACTTAAAGAGAAAAAGAGTTAAGAGGTCAGTTAAAAAATAGTTACACATGATATCAGGAATAGCAGATAGTGGATCAACCAAAACCGATTGGAGGTTTATAGATGAAGCAGGGAATGAGGTTGCAAGAGGACGTACAATGGGTTTCAATCCCTATTTTCATGACGCAGCTTTTATTACAGAAAATGTTCGAAATGGTTTAAAAGAGGTGAACTTGGATTACTCTCAAGTAACGAATGTTTATTTCTATGGGGCTGGATGTTCATCAGAGGCGCGTAATACTAAAGTTGCTGATGGCCTTAAAGCATTGTTTAAGAATGCTGAAATTGATATTCAACATGATTTACTTGGTGCTTCCCGAGCTGCTTTGGGTAAAGATGCTGGTATAGCAGGTATTATTGGTACAGGATCCAATTCTTGCCTTTGGGATGGCTTCGATATCCAAGAAAATATTCCTTCACATGGTTATGTTTTGGGTGACGAAGGGAGTGGAGCTTATTTGGGAAGAGAGTTATTGAAGCTATATTTCAATCAAGAACTTCCTCCAAGTCTGAAACAACAGTTTTTAAAGACTTATAATCCTGATATTGAAGCAATAATTGAAAAAGTATATCGACAACCTGATCCGAACGTTTATCTAGCTTCTTATGCAGAATTTTACGGGAACAATAAAGACAATGTTATTCTATCCAATATAGTAGAAGATGGATTAAAAGAGTTCTTTTATAAAAGAGTTGTAAAGTATACTGATTATCAGAATCAAAAGCTCGGTTTCGTTGGTTCTATAGCTTATTATTTCAAGGATTTATTGGAAAAAATAGCAAAAATTCATGGCATGACCGTGACACGGGTAGTGCAATGTCCAATTGATGGTTTAGTAGCATATCATACAGAAAAAGAATACGTTACTGTGCGGTAGTACTTTAACTCGTTTTTAATTCCAAATTTTGTTGGCTAAGTAGAATTGAGTTGCTACTTTTGATCAGGTTATTGTAAAATTAACAATATGATTAAGAAAATTGGTGTTTTAACATCTGGGGGAGATGCACAAGGAATGAATGCCTGCATCAGAAGTGTGGTTAGAACTTCCTGGCAACATAATATTGTGCCTTATGGAATCGAAAGAGGTTATGAAGGCCTTATTAATAATTTGATCACAAAAATGGATCCCCGTTCGGTAGGGAATATTGTGCAATTAGGAGGAACCATGCTGAAATGTGCGCGAAGTAAAAGATTCCGTACTAAAGAGGGACGTAAGCAAGCGTATGATAATCTTATGGCAGCAGGTATTGATGCTTTAGTGATTATTGGAGGAGATGGATCATTAACTGGAGCTACAATATTCAGTCAGGAATATAATATCCCTGTAATAGGTATTCCAGCTACCATAGATAATGATATTTACGGGACAGACTTTACCATTGGTTTTGATACTGCAGCAAATGTAGCTTTAGATGCTATTGATAAAATACGGGACACAGCAGATTCACACAATAGAATCTTCTTCATAGAAATTATGGGAAGAGAATCAGGAGCTTTGGCTTTGCAGGTTGGACTTGCTTCTGGTGCTGAAATCGTTATGATTCCTGAAATTTTAACCCAGGAGAAAGAGATTTTTGAAGCTCTTGAAACCAGTATTAACAATGGAAAAACCTCTCATATTATTGTTGTAGCCGAAGGGAATAAGTCGGGTTCTATTTATGAAATAGCCAATAAAGTTGAAGAGAGATTTATCGATTTTGAAGCTAAAGTGGCAATTTTAGGTCATATACAACGTGGAGGAAGTCCAAGCTGTTACGATCGTATTTTAGCTAGTGAATTTGGAGTCTATGCGGTGAAACAACTTATCTCCGGTAATTCAAATGTGATGGTAGGAACTAAGAATCGAAAATTGATTTTACAACCCATCGAAAAAGTGCTTAACGGTAAAAGTGAAATAGATAAAAACTTACTCGATATTGGTAAAGTATTGACCAGTATCTAGTTGTCTTCACGATAATAGCTCAACTTTATCACAAGCTTTTAACTCAGGGTTGAAAACGATTAATTTCATTTGTTTCAGCTGAGTTAAATGAGTAAATTACTTTCTTAAACCAATAATAATTCGAATAAAGACATTTGAATGAAACCTAACTTAACACAAAATTGGAAGCAGCTTGAATCGCAACTTGAAATAGAAAAGCAGATTCATTTAAAATCTAGATTTGATAACGA
>JAHDFW010000124.1 GCA_020627945.1 Cytophagales bacterium | reverse complement strand
TTCCTGTTCTAAAAAACCTTGTAAAGAAGAGTGGCCAGACGGATATACTTTACATCTCAAAACTACCGGAGATCCAGAACCACATTGTGCAGCACCTATTGTTAGGGGGTGGAAAGATACAAATCCTAGTACATGGGAAAGTCCTAAGGTGATTGATGTAATCCCAGTTCAGGGCAATTTAGATGTAATGATTCATTCAGATGGTAGTGGAAGTTTTACAACTGGTACTCAATTAAATCTTGCAAATACTGCAAACGGAGATTTTCATAATAGCGTAGAGGTTGTTTGTAATGAACGATGGTACAATCTTACCAATCAAATTTGGGCCCCAGTTTCCGCTAATTGTACGATTACTTCCGTAGACACAACTTCAGGGGTTACAAGTCTAACACTTAATGTTGTTATCGAACGTCCTTCTACTGGTGAGACAGAAACTTACGATGTTGAATTGACTGATTATCCAATTAACTTTAATTATAGATAGTTAGTACAAAAACTTTAATATACTCTCACTCCATTTTGAGCATTTTGTTGGGGAGTTAATAGTATAACACTCCCCTCTTTTTCACCAGGAACACCCATTACTAAACATTCACTCATTAAGTTAGCAATTTGTTTAGGAGGGAAATTAACAACCGCAATTACTTGCTTACCAATTAGCTCTTCAGGTGTGTAAAGCACTGTGATTTGAGCAGAACTTTTCTTGATTCCCAATTCAGGACCAAAATCTACTTTAAGTTTGTATGCTGGATTTCGAGCTTCTTCGAAAACTTCGGCACTTACGATTGTACCTACTCTCATGTCAACTTGAGTAAAGTGCTGCCAATCTATATGATTTTCAGAACTCAATTATTCAATTTTTATAATACGTCCGGTTGCATTAAAATCCTTTCCAGTAATTTTGTAGAAATAAACTCCTTCGGAAACTTCTTCCCCAGCTGTAGCCGAACCATCCCAAGTAATATTCAAAGGTCCAGAAGGTCTGAATCCTTGAGATAATGTTTTAATCTTTGCTCCTACGTTATTATAAATGGATACATCAATGTTTTGAGCTTTATCCAAATGGGTAGAAATCATTGTATTGTACTTGAAAGGATTTGGATATACTGTAGAGGCATTTCTATCTATTACAGAAATCCCTCCTGTATCTTCTGGTTCAATTTCTGGAACTGTTAAATCCGGAACTTCCAATTGCTGATCTGTATAGATATGCCACTCTCCTGGTGCCATTTCAATAGACATTCCTACATCTGTAACATCTATAGATTCGCCAGTCATGTAGTCATACCAAGTCCCATCGTGTTGGAATCCAGTATACACCCATTGTTGAGCTACATCGAAGTTACCACAAACAACGACATTCATACTAGGATCGGTTATGTAAACCTGTTTACTTTTCCCCCAAGCTTCTATACCATAATTGGCTGTTCTAAAGGCTTCATTTTCAGTTTTTAGCTTAATAAGGGCTCCGTAAGTTTTATAAAGTCTATGGCGATCGGGATCTTCCCAATATTTCCACCGAACAGGTTTTTTAGCCGTTCTAGATTGGTCCATTCCAGAGGGCCAAAAAATCGAAATATCATATCCCAACTCTTCCATTTGCCACATCATTTTTGGTCCAGGAACTGTAAAGAAAAATGCTGCGATTAGTCCTCCTCTCTCCATTGCAGTTTCAAAATCTTTGGTAGAATATTCCCCAAATTCGTTACCATGTTCCAATATTTCATACATAATTCGTTCCTCATCATGACTATGCATATAAGAAACTACATTATGAAAATTCCACCCTTTGGATAAATGAGAAACCTGACCTTCAAAGTCCCAACCCGTTTCCCAACCCATTCCAGATTGTCGGTACTGATCCGTAGCTTTAGACCAAAGCATGAAACCGTAGTCAGCAAGTTCTTTTTCCTCACCTGGTTCCCCTAAATGCTCCAGAATTAGATATCTTCCTGGATACTTATTCCAAAAAACATCTGCAAAACGTTTTAGAAACCATACTCTATCTGCATCGTATTGTGTCCAAGCTCCAATATCCCCTACGGTCCATTTGTTGGTAAAACCTTTGGTTAAATCCATTCTATAACCGTCGAAATTGTATTCTTTAATCCAGAATCCCATAATACTATCCACCATATCTCTGGTTCTCCAACTAGCATGATCGAAATCAATGCCTACTCCAAATGGGTGTGGAATATCAATATTGAACCAAGGATTTTGAGGAGTAACTTTACCAATTGCTCGATCCCAATACATTCTTACGTTTGGATTGGGTCCAAAAGCATGGTTAAATACCACATCTAATAGAACAGCCATTCCTCTTTTATGACATTCGTCTATTAATTTTTTCAAATCATTTCGAGGACCATAATATTTATCAACTGCGCAGAAAAACGATGGACCATATCCCCATGAATCATTACCATCGTACTCATTAATTGGCATTAATTCAATAGCTGTAATCCCCATTTTCTGAAGGTAATCTAATGTATCAATTACGGATTGGAAATTGTGTTTCTGAGTAAAATCACGGATTAACAACTCATAGATAACTAAATCACGATTATCTGGACGTTCGAAGTCGGGTACTTCCCATTGATATGCTTCCTGTCCTGTTTCTAATACACCAACTATTTCTGTTGTTTTACCATAAGGATACTCCTTAAGATCTGGATATACAACGGCACTAATACTCGGATCATTAAAAGGATCTAATACCATCTCAGCATATGGATCTGTCACTTTAACATCTTGATCTATAAGGTATTGAAATGCATATTCAACACCGGGCTGTAGATTATCTATTTGAAGCCAGTAACGCTCATTATCAGGAGTTTTATTCATTCGGTAAGCTGGATCAATTTTCCAATCATTAAAGTCTCCTAGAACGTAAATAAAGTCCTTAAATGGGGCCTGAAGCACCAATAATGCTGTGTTATCGTCTATGTAATTAATCCCTTCTCTATAACCAGCTGGAATATTCGCGAAATTGGTAGCTTGTTTGATTAGAACGAAAGATGTATCCTTTAAAGTAGTTCCACCAGATTGCACTTCGTAATGAAAATTGGTCTTACCGTACGCGGACAAAGATGAACTATAGGACAATGTTTTTCCGAATTTTTGCGCAACTAACGTTCCTTCACGAAAAAGATTGATCATAGCATCCTTATTTGTGCTTACTTCAAACGTAAAAAGTTGTCCTGGATCGGTTATAACAGGAATAGTTGCTGGTTTAGTCCAAGTTGCTGACAGTTCAGTATCATCAAATATTGGAATATATATATCTGTTCCATCAGCGTTTTTTCCCACCTGACTTCCATCTTCATTTCTGAAAACCATAGCCATCAATCGTTCATCAGAATTGCTCCCTAATCTATAGAAATCTTTAATCTGAAAGGTGATTTGATGTTTATTCCCACCAATGTTGGTCATTGCGATTGTTGAATCATCACCAGAATCCCATAACGCTTTTTGATATTGCCAATCGGCTTGACTTACTGCCAAATCGGTAATAATTCCAGTATGCATGTATACCTGACCAGATCCATTTAGCCCCATATTTCCTTGTGAAGCATCAAAAGTGATAGTTACAGTATCATTTTTTGTAGGATATTCGGGTGTATACGTTACGACTTGAGCGCTTAAAGAAGTAAACCCCATTAATAAACTTCCAAAGACGCTTACCAATAGTTTTATGTTTGGAATTCTCATACAACTTTTACGTTAGGATTGGTTAATGATAACCTCGATTCAATAGGTGATTTATTAGTTTACAACGATTTTTTCGGACATTAAATTCCCACTTTCACCTCTCATTTTAAGGAAGTAAATTCCCTTTTTAAGACCAAGTTCTTTCGTGTTCATTGAAACTCTATGCTCACCAACTCCTGGTCCTATTTGCTTTTCGGAATAAACAACTTGCCCTACGCTGTTATACAATGCTATTTCAAGGTCATTAACTTTAGTTTTTAGCGTGTAATTCATGTTTAACTCTGCTACATTACCATCAATTGGATTCGGAAAAATATGATAATCACTTACAACATCGTAATCTAGCACACCAGCTGGAGCTTTTTCAAATGAAATTGCTTCAAATATTGCTAAATCTGTACTGGAAATTACTGTTGGTTCTTCTTCATCAAAATCAGTGATAAAAATGTCGTTACATCCATCATCTCTTCCTGTTTGTGTACCATCTTCATTTCTGAATACAATTCCCATCACATAAGGAGTTGCATCTGCAGACATGGGCGTAGATTGAGTCGTACCTGTAGAATTTATGTCTGTATTAACTAGAGAAGGGTTACTATAATAGTCTTCAATGATTAACTCAATTCTCCATACGCCATCTCCTACGCTATCCATTTGACCTATTCCATCGTCTTGAGGATCGTCGCCCCAATTACCAACTACATGTTGCCAAACTTCAGAAGCGAATGGAGAAATTTGAGTAAGACAATATTGTTTACCAGCAATTTCATTGTCTGGATCATTAGGATCATGGGTACACATCCCTGAGTGCATGTAAATTTTGTTTACTTGTGCCGGTCCTCCATCTCCATCACCGTTTAAGTTACAATCTACCGATTGCATTTTCTTGGTATCCAACAAAATGGTAAGTTTAGTTTTTTGACCAAATGCAGCACTTGAAATGATAACCGCTATTACTATTGAGTAAAATTTATTCATCGTATTAATTTTAATTATCGTATTCTATTTCTTGAATAATATCAGTTTTTTAGTGACCCGAGTTCCTTTATCATCACTGATTACTAGGTAATAAACACCGTTTTCATGTTCCCCAAGATCAATTGACTTAACTGTATTTCTATCTATTACCAGTTCTCCTAAAGTGTTGTAAACTTTAAGTTCATAAGTAGCCATAGTAGTATTTATTTGAACTATTCCTGAACTAGGATTTGGGTAAAGTGTAAATTCGGACTTATGCTCATCCTGTACATTTCCAATTACCTGCACCAATTTAATAACAGAGTCTACGCCACATTCGTTTTCAATTTTTAAAGTCACACTATAGGTTCCTGCTAGTTCATATCGATGAGAGACGTCACCTTCTGTAGTATCATCAATAATACCATCTGAATCAAAATCCCAGTAGTAAGTACCAGTTCCTTGAGAGTTATCTGTAATATTTACGGTGTTTCCATCATTCTCCGAAGTAAAACTAGCGATGGGTGAATCGGCAGTTCCTACGTTTATAACATCAAAACCTTCACAACCAATGTTGTCGGTTACGGTAATTTGATAAGTGCCAGTTGTAGATACTTCTAGTGTTTGAGCAGTACTTCCGTCGGACCATAAATAAGAACTCCATCCTGCACCAGCGTCTAATGTAAGTGTGTTTCCATCACAAATTCCTTGGTCGTTTCCAATATCAACTAACGGAATTCCATTTTCAGTTACTATTATGGTATCATGTTGAACACAGCCATCATTTCCAATTACCTGAACCGTGTATGTTCCATTTGTAGATATTGAATAAGTAGGACTTGAGAAAGCGTTATTCCAGATTATTGAATCGTTTGCACTTCTAGACCAATAAGATGTAATCCCATCAAATGTAGAAACAGGCTCTGCCCCACTAAGATCCAATACGATATCTTGATCCAAATTATCTTTTCCAGTCTCTGAGCCATCTGGATTACGGAATACCATTACCAAACTATGAATATTATTCATCGAAATAGAATAATAGTCTTCCGGTGATAGCACAATTTTCCAAAGATCTGTACCTATGTTTGTCAGTTGACCTAAACCGTCGTCTAATCCCCAATTTCCTACCCAAGGAGTCGCAGGAACACAGGCTCCACAAGTTTGATATGTCGAATGTAAATATACACTACCAGCTCCTCCTAATCCTGAAGTGCCTTTAGAAGCATCATAAATTATAATCAAAGAATCTTCAAACAAAACCTCCGAAAAATCGTAATTCAAGTTAAAATTACCTCCACTACAAAATGCCGTATCATTCCCGAGTTCAATTTGACATGGCGTTCCAGTAAATAGTGGCTCAATAGTTATCATTTGGGTCATGGTATCCATTCCACAATTATTGTTTACCTCCAAAAGTATCGTGTAATCCCCCGCAGAATCATAAGTAAATGAATGAGAACCTACTGTGTTTGCGTCATTAGAACCATCATTCTGGTAATCCCAAGCGTATGTTGTAGAGTTAACAGAGTTATCGGTTATTGAAACAACAGTACCATTGACTAATGATGTAAACATAGCGTTGGGAATAGGAAGTATGGATACAACAATGCTATCCGTTTTATTGCATCCCGCTCCATTATCTACTGTTACAGAATACGTATTAGCGGAATCAATCATAAGTGTTGTTCCAGTAGAACCTCCAGTCCACGTTTGACCAGCCCATCCCAATCCAGCATCAAGGGTTAGGTTCGCTCCATCGCAAATAGCAGTATCACTCCCCAAGTTTAAGGCTGTAAAATCAGCTTCTGTCACGTTGATTGTATCATGAAGTATACAACCATTGCTTCCAACAACCTTCACGGTATGCATACCAGCAGTTGTAATATCATATTGAGCACTTACTAAAGTATCATTCCAAATGATAGAGTCAAACTCGCTTTCAATCCAACTCATAGTAAGACCACCAAACGCGGAACTTGGTGGATTTGTTCCTGTATTAACCCAAATATCCTGATTGGTATCATCTTTACCTTCTGCGCTTCCGTCTTCGTTTCTAAAAACCATGAAGATTCCGTTTATTTCGGTTAATGAATTAACTCCATAATAACTCACGGGATCAATTGTGATTTCCCAAAGATTCGTTCCGGCAGAGGTCATCTCTCCTATTCCATCATCCATTCCCCAATTTCCTACCCAAGGCAAAGTCGGGCCACATAAACCACATGCCTCATCGGAAGAATGCATATAAACCTTAGAAGCTCCACTTAGTCCAGATGTTCCCTGAGTAGCATCGTAAATAACATTCATTAAATCAGGATGAAATTGACCACTGAAGTCATAACTTAAATTAGCCAAATTAAGATCACAAACCGCAGTATCATTACCTAGGGACAAATTACAAGGTCCTGGACCAGCAGGTCCTGATATGTTAATGTCTTTTGTTGCAGAATCTACCCCACAAGAATTAGATGCAATTAACTTAATCGTATAAGGTCCTGCGGATGAGTATGTATAAGAGTGAGAACTAGCAATTGTGCTATCAGCAATACCATCATTGTTATAATCCCATGAATAACTTGTTGCATCAACGGAATTATCGGTAATATTTACAGTAAACTCAGTAATGGAAGTATCAAAAGCTGCTGTAACCAATGGAGCCAATCCAATAGTAATGGAATCGGCTTTAGAACAACCTCCTGCATCAAATACTTGCGCGACAAACAAACCGGAAGTATCTACGTTTAAAAATTGTCCATTGGAACCATCTGACCAACTTATTGAATCCCATCCTGCTAAGGCATCCAAATTAAGACTTGTTCCTGAACATATGGTAGTATCGTTACCCAAGTCTAATACTGAGAAATCAGTACCCGCTACTACAATGGTGTCATAGTCGATACAACCTCCAGCTCCATAAGCAATAACCGAGTAAGTTCCAGGCCCTGTAATAGTAAAATCACCTCCACGAGTACCATCATTCCAAACTAATGAGTCGTATTTAGATGCAATCCAATTAAAACCAACTCCATTAAAAGCAGAAGTTGGAGGATCCGTTCCCATGTTAACCCATATATCTTGATCGGTATCATTCTTACCGGTTCTCAGTCCGTCGGCACTTCTGAAAACCATAAATAAGCCATGCATATTAGCTGGATCAAATCCATAATAAGAATATGGCTCTATGGTGATTTGATACGTGTTAGGCGAAATAAGAGTCATTTCTCCTATGCCATCATCTAACCCCCAATTTCCTACCCATGGGGGAACTGCTCCACAAAAACTACATACTTCATAGGAAGAATGCATATATACTTTTTCCGGAGATATTATGGAAGAAACACCAAAGGTTGAGATATATTGAATTTGTAATGAATCTCTCAAATCAGCATTAAAATCATACGTGAGATTAATTCCAGCCGTTGGACAATAAGTCGTATCAGGACCTAAATCAATTCCGCACTGAGAATATGCAGCACTTATACTAAAAACAGCCGCAATAACAAGTGAAACCCCTTTTCTTAACATTCTTTCTCTTCCTAAAATTAATTTTGACGCATATAATTACGTCTGTTCTAATTCTTTAATTTCTTGCTCCAGTTTCTATTTGCAGTTTTCACATTAAGCAATAATACTTGCTCAGCATACATAGCTAGAGGAATTACAGTCTCATAATGTGACTGTTCTAAATAGTTTTCTTCTTGGTAGATTAATCTTCCCGCAACATCAAATAACTGTAATTTGATAGGCCCTTCTTCTAGCTGATTTGCATAAAAATGAAGTTGCTGTTCTGTTACAAACGCATTGATTTTACTCTCTAAGTCAGCTTGTTGTAGGGAAGCTTTAACCCCATTGTCTAAAGGTAGCACCACGTTTGCCCCTGCAGTAAAAATAGAAAAATTAGTAAGTCCAAAAGCATCTATTAGGTTGGCTGCGTCATTTATAGCACCTAAGTCAGTCCAAGATGCTCCTCCATCATCAGATTTAATTTCTCTCATTAAAGTTTCGGTCCCAATCAAATCAGCATCCTTGTAAAGGCATTGTATATCATAGTCAAAGCCGCTAATATTATTTTCATGAACTACCCAGTATCTATTTAGGTAATGTGTATTATTTGGGTTATTGACGTGTTTGCTATTAAACACCTGAGCCGCCATATAGTGACCTGCACCAAATGTTCCTGAATTCAGATCAACGGTAACTGGAGAATATTCTTTAGTTCCAGTAGAATCACCTAGTGGAAATGTAAAGGCTCCTAAAGTTGAGTAAATTTTTCTTACTTCTCCAGACCCAGTTGTAACGATATTAGAGCCATCACTAGGAACATCAGTAATATCCACAAACCCTGTTTCCGTAAATGTGAAATTATGATCAGTAAGAATAAATTGACCTCCTCTAAATCGAACATCATCTTCTACTTCTATTTCGGTCTCAACTAAGACTCCTGGTCCTGTATGCTCAATATCTAGAAAGCTAAATTTATTGCTACCTGTAAACGATGTGTTTCCGATAACTCGAATTCTTTGATAATCAGAGCCATTGAATAAAACCATTCGATTATTGGCAAAATAGACTCCTCCTTCTTCAAGTATTAAGTCCTTCTTCACATAAATATCTCCCCCTACTATTGTCCCTTGATACAGCCTTCCTTCTTTTCTAATAATGACATTTCCATCCGCAATTATGGAGTGATCCATATCGTACATAAAAATACCACCACTGTCCAAGACAAAGTCACCTGTAAGAGGTCTATCTACATTTGGAGCTCCGTTTGGAATATCGACGTAAGTTCCATTGGTGAACACTACATTGTGTGGTACAGCTGTTCCATCCCACTCCAAATAACGACCATAAGGTGCTCCAGTAGGATCTCCTGTTGCATAATTTAATGTTGACGCTGGTCCATATAAAGGAGGATTAATATTCACATTACCTGAACAGATGGTAAAAGTATCCAAAACAGTAGCCATCCCTCCAAAATCGACCGTTCCTTTCATAGTTACATTATGAAAACTTAAAGTTCCAGACACGGTTGCATTTCCATCAAAAATAATGGTCCCGTTTGCTGCATCTAATTCACCATGGTTTACGAAACCATAAGCTGCTCCACAACCAGTTGGTGAAGTTAAAATTGTTAGTGTTTCTGATCCATTAAAAATAATCGTTCCGTGATTCACAATGCCTGCAATCGTATCGTCCATATCAACATATACCGTATCATTCTCAAGTATTTCGATTAAGTCATTATTGTTAGGTAGAGAGCTCCAAGTAGTTGGATTGCTCCAGTTTCCTGTACCATTTGAAGTAGCTGCACCAACTACAGTGAATTTCGTTCTATGATTTAGACCAGAGTTCGAATCATAAACATCACCTTCGTTCGTAGTAATCCTCCAGTACACCTCTAGGTAATATCTCCCTGGCGCCAAACAGTTTAATAAATTGATCCCTGCCGCGGTTTCATCCCATCTTTGATCGCCTCCGCCAAGGTCAGCACCAAATGGTAATGTAAGCTCTGTAAAAACCCCACCTACCGTAGCTGTATCATAAATGCGATAGTACATTTGAGCTCCTGTTACATCTCCTCCACTATTTTTCCAAGACTTCACTTCTCCTCCATTTAATGTAAATGAAGTTAATGTACCCAAGTCAAAACCATCAAAGGTCGGAGCTCCATCCGCATTGAAAGTTCCTGCTCGATAGTTACCAATGGCCCCAATATTGTAATTGATGTAAGTTTGGAAAATACCAACTGCCCCTTGTGCTAAATAAGCACTTAACATGATGATAGTCAGTAATATGTATTTCATAGTGTTTAAATGACACTTAGGTTAAAGTCTAACAAAGATATAAACTAATTTTCAAATTGTCTTAATGACACTAAGAAAATTTTGTTTTATCGATTTTCTTAGTATTATTGTGTCTATGATAACACGTAACAATAACAACTACAGGTTAGTTCTTACGGCTTTACTTACTATGTTTATTGGACAAAGTTTTGCTAGAACTACAGGTAATGGAGTTACCAGAAACCTAAACCTTGACGGGGTCGTTAATATAGGTTCTTCTGTAGGGACGAATACGGCTGATTGGGAACCAGACGAAGAGTTTGAAGGGTTTGAAGGAGCGGTTGATTGGTACCTAAGTTGGGATGATGATAACATATATATAGGCAGAATAAAAGGTAATAATACTGAAGGAAGCCTTATTTATATAAGAGCAGATTATTCAGGAGCTACATTTACTGATTCTATTAACGTAGATTATGATGGTTTCTTCCCCTACTTTCAAAATATGGAGGGAATCAACTACGTGGCATATGTGAAAGACAATTACGACGAGTATCGAACATTTGATGGAACAAATTGGAACCAAACTTCGGGAGGAGCCAATAAGCATTTTTCTGATCAAGGAGGAAACGCACACATGGAGTTGGCAATACCTTGGACTCAAATTACTCAAGGAAACGGAAAACCAGATAACTTAAGAATTGTCTTCTATCAAGCTCTAGCAGATGGCGGATGTGTGGGTGGAACCAATATTTACGGTGAGTCTCCATGGGGAACTGGCGATGGTGATAGCCCATCCGTTGGAGTTAATGATGGTACAGGAGAAGTTACTGCAAAACAGCCTGGAGGTTGTTCAGCTGCCGATGAACGCGTACTACCAGATCTTATTACACGTTGGTGGGGATGCTACCCTGTAATTGCTGGAGTAAGTTCGAACGGATGGCTTGCAACAAGACCAAAAGCTGGTCCTGATGCCTTTATTTGTGGTGCTGATTATACTATGCAAGGAAATGAACCAGCAGCAGAGGCTATTGGAACTTGGAATATCATTGAACAACCTAGCGGATCATCCATTCCTAATTTTGGAGACTTAAACAATCCGACTACTTCAATTTCTGATTTAGAACCAGGTGTTTATGTATTTACTTGGAGTATTAACTACGGAAGATGTCCATCGGAACCAGATACCATGAGATTGGAAGTTGGAGCTCCTTTTGGAGCTAGCGTAGCTGTAGTTGGCCCACCAGATGATAATGGAACGAATGGCTCTGTACAAATAAATAATCCGGTGGGAGGTTTTCCTCCTTACTCTACAAGTCTAGATGGTGCGAATTATCAAACAGGTAAATTGGAATACAATAACCTATTACCGGGTGAATATGAAGTCTATGTTCGAGATAGTCTAGGATGTGAAATTGAATTGGAATTTGAGATTCTTAACGTACCAACAGGCTTTTCTCCTAACGGAGACGGAATTAATGATACTTGGACATTAAGCGGTTTGGATGAATACCCGAATGCTACTTTTGAAATTTACGGTGTTTGGGGAGGATTAATTCATTCTGGATCTTTGCTTAGTGGTGTTGTTACTTGGGATGGTAACTTCAATGGTAATCCAGCACCAGAGGCTAACTACTATTATATAGTAGATTTGGGTCAAGGTTCAATTATTAAAGGGGCTATAACATTGATAAGGTAATGAAAGGTAAATTAAAAATATTCGGTTTGACCTTGTCCATGTTCATGTGTGGGACAATTGCATTTGGTCAACAACAAAATTTAGATGCACATTACTATTTAAATCCTTACTCTTCCAATAATGCAGTAGCTGGAATTCATGACTTTTCAGAAGCATCGATTTCATTTAGAAGAGGTTGGACTGGTTTTGATGGAGGTCCTAGCACATTTTATGGAAGTTTTCATATGCCTCTTTCCAAGTCTGAGACTATAAGTCAACCACTCCCTATTCTAGGGCTAGCGGTTGCTGATACGCTTTCTAAAATGACTGAACAGTCTAAGAAATCCAACACAAAAGTACGTCAGGGAATTGGACTTTCGATTATATCCGATCGGCAAAGTACAATTTTGCAGAATCGAGTAGCCGTTTCATACGCTCGACACTACCCTGTTATACAATCCGATAGTGGACAATCCTATTTTGC